>QMMB01000419.1 GCA_003647035.1 Deltaproteobacteria bacterium
AGATCATTCTCAGCACCGAAGAGAAACCCGGCAACTGGCTGCCGATGGAAAAAGAAACCGGCACGCTCATCGTGCGCCAGACGTTCTTGGATCGTGAGAACGAAACCATTGCGGATCTTCATATCGAGCGGATCGGCGGGGACGGCCGGCCGTCGCCTTTCGACCCCGTGAAGTGCGCGGAGGGTCTGACCACGTCCGCCGGCCTCGTTGCCGGAGCGGCCATGATGTTCGCGAGCTGGGCGGAGAACTTCAAAAAGAGCACGAACGAGCTTCCCCGGATGCCGCAAGAGGTGTCGAATCAAGCGGGCGGCGTGTCGGATATCGCCTACTACCACAGCTACTGGGAGCTCGCGCCGGACGAAGCGCTCGTGATCGAGGCGACGCCTCCGGAGTGTGAGCACTGGAACTTCCAGCTCAACAACTACTGGATGGAGTCACTCGATTACCGCTACTACCCAATCCACGTGAACAAGCACACGGCGAAGTATCGACCCGACGGGTCCGTGCAAGTGGTGGTGGCCGCGCACGACAAGGGCTTCGACAATTGGATCGACACCGTTGGCCATGAAGAGGGGACGATGTTGTGGCGGTGGGTGCGCGCAAACGAGCATCCACAGCCGCAGACGCGGGTGGTGAAGCTCTCGGAGCTATGAGGCATCCGATGTCGTCGAGCGAACTCACGGCCGCCTTCGACCGTCCGTACCGGCCGACGGCGATCGCGATAGCGAACCGAGTAGGGCGACTCTTGGCCGGCGTCGGAATCGGCGCCAAGCCGATCACCGTGACCGATGTCCTGTCGGATGCGCGTCGCAAGACGGGACTGAGCGATTTCGGCGACGAGGGTTTCCTCGAACCTCTAGAGGTCCTGGCCGACTCGATCAATCGAGAGGCGGCGCTGAACCCCGTGGGTCACATGATCATTCGAGGCCGCATTGTCGGCGTCCTCAGGAACAAGTTGGTGGCGCAGGACAACATCAAGCGCCATCCGGAAATCCTCGACATCCCCGTCGAGGCGCCCATCGTCGTGGCGGGCTTGGCTCGCACCGGAACGACGATGCTGCATCGCTTGATCGCCGAGGACCCGGGGATCCGCTCTCTGGCTTCCTGGGAAGCGATCAATCCCGCGCCCGCGAAACCAACAGGTGGGCAGAAGAGAGACCTGCGATTCGCGCAGGCCGCCGCGGCCGCCAAGGGCCTCAAGTACATGTCGCCAGGCTTCTTCGCGATTCATCCCGCGGAGCCGGACGCGCCCGAAGAGGAAGTGATCCTCCTCGAGCAGGCGTTCCTGACCACGACGCCAGAAGCGATGATGAACGTGCTGACGTACTCCAAGTGGTTGGAGGCGCAGGATCACGTGCCCGCCTACCAGGGGTTGAAGCGAATGATGCAGTACCTGCAATGGCAGCGGCCCGGCATCGGCAAAGACGTGCGCTGGGTGCTCAAGACGCCTCACCACCAAGAGTATTTCGATCCGCTCCTCGAGGTGTTTCCCAATGCGACGATTGTCCATACGCATCGTGACCCACAGAAGACGAGCCCGTCGCTGTTCAGCATGCTCACCCACCTGCAGATGATTTTCAGCGATGACGTCGACCCCCACCGAGTGGCAAGCCATTGGCTCGCCAAGATCGAGAACATGGCACGCCGCACTTTGGCTACCCGGGAGCGGCTCAACGACAAGGGTTTCGTCGATGTTTCTTACTACGACCTGATCAAAGACCCGATGCCCGAAGTCGAGCGCATCTACGAAGCCGCAGGCGCCTTCCTCGCCGCCGACGCCCGAAAGGCGATGGAGTCCTCTCGCAAGGACAACAAGCAACACAAGTACGGCCGCCACAAATACTCCCTAGCCGACTTCGGCATGACCGAAGACGACGTAGAATCCCGAATCGCCCCCTACCGCGCCCGCTTCAAAGTCCCCTACGAATAAGAAAAGCGATAGTATCCGGTCCGATGTTGAGCGACGTGGCGGCGGTTCCGTTTTGGCAGCGTTTGATCTCGTTGTTTGGGCTGTTCGCGATGGTGGGCATCGCGTGGCTCCTTTCCAAGCACCGCGACCGAGTGCCGTGGCGGGTGATCGGCTGGGGCATCGGCTTACAAGTATCGTTCGGTGTCCTCGTGATGAAGACCGACGTTGGACTTCGCCTGTTCGCGGTTTTGAACGACTTGGTCATCGCCTTGCTGGGGTTCACTGCGCAGGGCACCGAGTTCATCTTTGGCGACTTTGCGTCCGAGAAGTTCACTATCGCGATCAACGTGCTCCCGACGATTATCTTTTTTTCGTCGTTGATGACCATTCTCTACCACCTCGGCATCATGCAGCGCTTGGTAGGCGTGTTCGCCTGGGTCATGCGCCGAACGATGCGAACTTCCGGCTCGGAAACACTTTCGGCGGCAGCGAACTCGTTCGTCGGCCAGACCGAAGCGCCGCTCATGATCGCCCCGTTCATCCGCACCATGACGACGTCGGAGCTCATGGCGGTCATGACCGGTGGGTTTGCGACCGTCGCCGGCGGGGTCCTTGCCGCCTACGTCGGCCTTCTCAAAGACGTGTTTCCGGATATCGCAGGGCATTTGATCGCAGCGAGCGTGATGAGCGCACCGGCGGCGCTCGTCATCGCCAAGGTCATGTGGCCCGAGACCGAGACGTCTGAAACCGCAGGGCACATGACGCTCGAGATGGAGAAGCCCGATGTGAACCTCATCGATGCGGCCGCGCGAGGCGCGTACGAGGGGATGAAGTTGGCCTTGAATGTCGGCGCGATGTTGTTGGCCTTCATCGCACTGATCGCACTCGCTAACGCGCTGCTCGGCCTGCCATTCGAGCTGTACAACGACTGGATGGGTCTCGAGGGCGCTGCCGCGATAGAGCCGCTCACCATGCAAAAAATACTCGGGTGGATCTTCTGGCCGTTCGCTTTCCTGATAGGCGTGCCGTTTGCCGAGTGTGCGACCATCGGCACGCTGCTGGGCGAGAAGCTCGTCCTCACCGAGTTCGTCGCCTATCTGCACCTCTACGAGTCACTATCCGATGGCGTATCGCAGCTGTCGCCCCGCACGGTGATCATCGCGAGCTACGCGCTATGCGGATTCGCGAACTTTGGCTCGATTGGCGTGCAGCTCGGCGGCATTGGAAGCATCGCCCCAGGGCGCAAGCACGACCTCGCACGGCTAGGCCTGCGAGCAATGTTCGGAGGCATGCTTGCGTCATTGATGACCGCCGCAGTAGCGGGCATGCTGATCTAACCGCGGCTCCCGCCGCGGTAACCTGTCAGTGCCAGCGACTGGGTTGTGCGGCTGAGTCACCGGAGGACGGCTCGGGACGGGCGTGCTCGCGAATGGGAGCCCCGTCGCCCGGCACCCTAAGTCGACCTACGCGGAGGCGCCGACCCATTCACTGTGCTGCCCATCCCGAGCCGTCCTCCGGCGTAGAAGTCGACGTACGCCGGTGCCAGTGTCAGTGCCAGCGACTGTGTTGTGCGGCTGAGTCACCGGAGGACGGCTCGGGACGGGCGTGCTCGCGATCGGGGGCCCCGTCGCCTGGCAC
>QMMB01000420.1 GCA_003647035.1 Deltaproteobacteria bacterium
AGCCTAGGCCCGGTGGGGGGGCTCGCTTCGTGATGGAGATTCCCGCGATGGAACAGGCGGCATGACAGCGCACGTATTATTCGTTGATGACGAGGAACCGAACCTCGTCGTTTTTGAGGCGGTGTGCGGGGCGGACTTTCCCGTGTTGACCGCGTCGAGCGCTGCGGCCGGGCTCCAACTGATGAGGGAGCACGAGATTGGGGTCGTGTTAACCGACCAGCGGATGCCGGGGATGACTGGCATCGAGCTTCTCGAGAAGGTCGAGGCGGACTATCCGGACGCGATTCGGTTGTTGATCACCGCCTACTCCGACCTGCAGGCTGCCGAAGACGCGATCAACCGCGGGCATGTGCGGCGCTACATGCGCAAGCCGTGGGAACCCGAGGTGCTGCGCGCGGAGCTCCGCGATGCGATCGATCTCTACAATCTCAACACTCGCGTCAAGCAGCTCGAGCAGCGTCTTCTCGAAACGGAGCGTGCGTATTCATTGAGCGTGGTGGCGAGTGGCCTTGCCGATGAGCTGCGGAATCCGGTGGGCTGGATTCGCAACAACCTCACCGTCATCGAGACGTCGATCACGGCAGCCACGGCAGCGCTCGAGGAGGCGAATCCGAATGTGACGCGTGCACGTGGGACGTTGGCACAGGTTGAAAACGCGGTGATCGACGCACGCGATGGCGTGAAGCGAATTCTCGAACTCACCGAAGAGATGGCGAAGGCGCCCGAGGAAGTGGAGACCGAGATCGTCGATTTGGCGGACGCCGTGCGCATTGCGCTTCGCAAGGCGGAGAGCAGCGGGCTTCGCGGGCGCGCCTTGATCGAGGTCACGACAGGCGTCGAGCCGAAGGTGATGGCCACGCGGACCAACATCGTGCAGATCGCGCTCAACCTGCTCGCCAACGCGATTCAGCGGGCGGCAACCCGCGAAGGTGGCCAGGGTATCGTGCGGGTCACGACCGCAATGGTTGGCGGCCAGGCCGTGCTCGACGTGTCCGACAACGGTCCTCGCATCGAGGCCGATCAGATGGACGCCGTGTTCAAGCCATTTGGCGTCGGCGGGCGGCTGCATGGCGCAGGCGTTGGCCTCGCGATTTCGAAGCGCATTGCCGAGGAACTCGGTGGGCAGCTCGAGGTGAGCGCGGCGGACGCGAAAGAGACACGATTCCGGCTGACTCTGCCGGCAGCCAACAAGAGGGCAGGCAAAGCATGACCTCGGCGGTGAGTCCCGGCGTGCACCAGTTCGGACTCATCTTCGACGACAACGCCTGGCCCCTGCTTTACGTTCGGTTTCCTTCGAAGCCGCTGAGCGACGAGGGGTTCATACATTTCATCGAACGCTACACGGCCATGGTGGAGCGCCGCGTACCCTTTGCAACGATTCTCGATTCGAGGGGCCTGACGACGGCGATCACCGCCAACCAGCGAAAGCAGCTGACGGACTGGTTCGATGTCATGGGCGATCTCGCTAGCGAGTATCACTTCGGCATTGCAACGCTGATCAGCAACGCGCTCATTCGTGGCGCGCTCAAGGCCGTGACCTGGATAAAGCCGGTCCCCGTGCCCATCGCCGCATTCGGTTCGATCGCCGACGCGGCCCCGTGGCTTCGCGAGATCTTCGCCGCGCAGGAGATCCCGCTCACGCCTTCAATCGAAGCACTTCTAGCAGGCCGCAGCTAGCAAAGTGTCGGACCCTCGTTACTTCATGGCGTAGCCGGTCGCGCGGACTACCGCCTCCAAGTCCGCGGACCGTACGGAGCCCTCTACCGTTGCTTGGCTCGGGTCGAGGGTGACCATCACCGATGTGACGCCGTCGGTCTCGCGGAGGGCACGGTCGAGCTTTCGAACACAGTTGTTGCAGGTGAGGCCCTCCACCTCGAGGATGACCACGTCGTGCCCGACGGGAGACGTGCGCCGCAGCCACGCGCTTCGAAGATCATCGAACACGAAAAAGATGAAAAGCCCCGCGAGAACCAAAGCAGACGCCCAGGCCCACCAGGGGTGTCCGTGCTCGTGGGTTAGCGTTCCGAGTGCTTCGAACGGGATGAACGTGTCGTAGAGGTACGCGAGGCCAACGCTTCCGAACACGACGGTTCCGAGATACACGGCAAGGACGCGGCCGCCGAAGGCCCGCTTCACCGCGCCGATGGTGGCAATGTTGGTCGCCGGGCCCGCCATCAAAAAGACAAGCGCGGCGCCGGTCGGCAGACCTTGGGCGATCAGGGCAGCGGCGATCGGCACGGAGGCCGTTGCGCAGACGTAGAGCGGGAGTGCGATGCCCAATGCCGCGAGGCCAGCGAGTGCAGGATGAAGCTCGGACCAGCCCGCGATCGCGCCCGGTGGAATCCATACGGTGATGGCAGCCGATGCAACGACGCCGAAGACGATCCACTTCCAGATGGGGCGAATGACGTCGACCATGTGCTCGAAGAAGCCGACGGTAGATTGAGGAGCGGTCGCCTCTTCGAGTCGTGCGACGCCATCCGCATCGCTGTGCAAGGCTTCGGTGGCCGCCCCGCCGACGAGCCCCATCACCAGCGCGCTCAATGCCTTGAAGATCGTGAACGGCCAACCGAGAAAGGAAGCGCTCACGAGAACCGAGTCGACGCCCGTTTGTGGGGTGCTGATCAGAAAGCCGACGGCGGCGCCGTCGCTAGCGCCGTCCTTTTTGAGCCCGAGCGCAGCCGGAATGACACCACAGGAACAAAGCGGCAGCGGCACGCCCAGCGCGACAGCCTTCGCGACCCCGCCAAGCCCGCGAAACTGCCGACGCGCGAAGTCCCGAGGAAGCAACACGTGGAGCAAGCCGGCAGCCGCGGCGCCGAGGAGAAGCCAGGGCGCGAGTTGAAGCCATACCTGCCAGACCGCGTCGAGCACGCCGACGATATGGGTCCCGGGTCGGCGTTGCGCAATCCCCCTAAACCCACACGTCACCCAGGGTGGGCCCGGTTTGCGTTGGTGTGCTCGCGTGAATTCAGACCGCCGGCGCGTCCGCCATGAGCATGACCATGTTCTCGGAGGAACTTGCTCGGCCCGTGCCTCGAGCGAAGTAATGAGCGCCTCCGACGCCTGCTGAATCGTGTAATCGTTGTCGAAGGGCCGGAACTCGTCCTCGTTCAAGATGCGTGCGGCGGGCGACGAAAGCTCTCAGCAGCGCGACTTCAGACAGTTACGTGAGTCGAGAGTGTCCCCTTTGTGAGGCGTTGCTCTCGGTCTAGGTCGGCTTGGACCAGGGGGTGGGCTGCCAGCCACTCCTCGTCAAAGGTGAGCGCGAGCTCGTCACCGCTGGCAGTGAGGAGCGGGAGGGGGACGACGTCTGGGTTCCGACTTCGGTTGAGCAGGATTGCGAGGCGAAGCAGTGCACACAAGCGCTTCGCCATCGTGCGAAGCTCGGGCGGGAGTAGCTCGAAGTACGAGTCGTCGAGCTTGCGGCGGTGCCCTCGAACGAGCGCTGCCACCAAGGCCTGCTCATCGCGGGAAAACCCCGGCAGATCGGATGACGCCACGAGGTAGGCGCCGTGTTTGTGGTGGCCCGTGTAGTTCACGGC
>QMMB01000421.1 GCA_003647035.1 Deltaproteobacteria bacterium
CAGCGCCGAAGAAGTTGATGTTCGCGCCGGGGCGAACGTTGTCACGATTCACGTTCAGGACGATCGGTACACCAATGCTGAGCCCCCAGGTGAAGCCGACCGCGAGGCCTGGCTCCTCCTGCGGCTGCTGCACCACGGGCGGCGAGACCATCTGGTCCGAGGGAGCGGGTGGTGGGGTGGGAGCCGTCGTTGCGGTAGTGGATGTGCCTTCCTGCGTCGATGCATCCCATTGAGCGGATGCCCATGTCGCGGGCAAAAAAAGCACGACCAACAGTGCTGAGAATCTCAAGTCAACCTTCATCATCCTGGACCTCCCCGGCACGGGCGAGTCTACCGCGCGGAACACCTTCGTTCAACTTGGCAGCCGCCTTGAGGGGCGATGGGACTTCGAGTAGCACTAGGCTTCTTCCAGTCGCCGATCGCTCGGCCGGCCTACCACCTGCAGGGGAACTGAACATGCACAGCGCTACGCACAGCGGACGGCTTCGGCCCGTCACGACCTTCGCCTTGATTCTGACACTGGCTTCACTGGCTTCGGTGGCAGCATTTGGACAAGAAGGCGAGGCAGCGGAGGAGAGGACCACCGAGCAGAAGGTCCAGGAGCTGAGCGCAGACCTCCGCACACGTGGCGCCGATCTCGACGAGCTGAAGAAGACAATCGCTAAGCATGACGACAGCGCCACCGCCGCGATGATGGACAAAGAGCTCTCGGACCGCCGTGCTCGCTATCGAAGAGACGTGTCGAAGCTCGTGACTCTCGTGCTGAAAGGTGAGGACGCCGGTGCCGCGGTCGCAGACGGGCGCGCCCTTGCAGCGGACCTCTTGGAGAAGGATGCGCGATCGATGCGCGAGAAGTTGCAGGCGCTCGCCGCGGAGACCCTTCAGCTGATCGACGTCACCGCTAGCGGAAGTGACGAAGAAGTCGCGGAAGCTCGAAAGGCGCTCGCGAGCGCGATTCCCCGATCGAGCCGCTTGATCGAGTATCTCGATGTCAATATCGACGAGCGCAAGCAACTCGGTCTCGACGTCGAAGCCGACACGGTGTTCATCATCAAGCGACTCGGCATCCGCGCGGACTTCGTTGCGGGCTTGCTGCAGAACAGCAAGGAGGAGATCGACGAGATCGTGACTCGGCCGGGTTCGGATCAAGATGTCGAGGCTCAAAAAGAGTTAGCCGCTCTCAAAGGCAAGCGAGACGCGCTTGCCAAGAGCCAACGGTCGAACGTGCGCCTGATGGATGAGTATGGCCTCGAGACGGCCGAGCTGAAACAAGGCATCATCACCGCCACCGGCAAGCTCTCGCAGGACATCCTCAACAAGGACGTCGCTTCGGGCCTGGTGGAGCAGTGGATCGCCAACTCGACCGATTGGTTCCGAAGCAACGCCGCCTCTCTGATCTTCCAGATTCTCACCTTCTTGCTGATCTTGGTCGCGTTCTCGTTTCTGGCTCGGGTTGGGCGCGGAGCGGTACGCCGCGGTCTCGCTCGATCGACACTGAGCATCTCCAGCCTTGCACGAGAGTTCTTCATCAAGATGACAGGCCGGCTCATCATGCTGCTTGGCTTGATCATCGCGATCGCTCAGCTGGGGATCGAGGTGGGTCCGCTCCTCGCTGGCTTGGGCATCGCTGGCTTCGTGATCGGATTTGCCCTGCAGGACACGCTCTCGAATTTCGCGTCGGGCTTGATGATCCTGGTCTACAAGCCATTCGATGTCGGCGACGTGATCGAAGCCGGTGGCGTGATGGGAAAGGTCGATCAGATGAACCTGGTGTCGACCATGGTGCTCACCTTCGACAACCAGATGCTGATTGTACCGAACAAGCAAATCTGGGGAGGCGTCATTCGTAACGTCACTCATCAGGACGAGCGTCGCGTCGACATGACGTTTGGGATCGGATACTCGGACGACATCCCGAAAGCCGAAAAGGTCCTCGCCGAAATCGTGAACGGACACGAGAAGGTATTGAAAGACCCGGAGCCCGTGATCCGCTTGCACGAGCTCGGGGACTCGTCGGTGAACTTCATCGTGCGCCCGTGGAGCAAGACGGCTGAATACTGGGACGTCTACTGGGACATCACGCGTGAAGTGAAGTGCCGCTTCGATGAAGAGGGCATTTCGATCCCGTTCCCACAGCGGGACGTGCACATCTATCGCGAGGAGGCGGCCGACACGGGTGACGCGGGCGCCTCAGGGAGTGAAATGCAGCGCTCGAAGACGGACCCGAGCGCGCAGACGGTGACGCCGGGCAAAGACGACGACGCCTAGCCGTTCCCGTTGGAGCGAGGGGGTCGGGACAGACCGATCGGGAAGCGGTGGACACGTGCGGCCGACCCGGGTAGCGTCGGCGGATGAAAATCTTCGCTTATTGGCTTGTCGTATCTTCCCTCGTTCTCCTCTGTGGCGGCTGCGATAGCGCCAGCAGCGGCACGGCCGGTTCGGGTGGTGCTGGTGGAAGCGGCGGCTCCGCAGGAGCGGGCGGCTCTGGCGGGGCGATTCCCGCGCCACCTCTCGATTGCGATCCGCTGACGCCGACCTATTGCGGGTTCCCCTACCCCAACGACTATTGGACGGTCGCGGATTCGAGCACGGTCACCGGGCTTCGCCTGGCGTTGCCGTTGGTCACGATGCCGGCGAATCGAAGCAACGTTCGGTCAAACCCAGATGCGTTCAACGAGATGGACGGTTTCTCGCCGGGCATTGCAGCAATGACGCACTTCCCGGGAGCGACGGTCGCGGGGCTCGCCACGCCGGACTCGATCGAGAAGTCGTTGGAGGCGGCGTCGCCGACGGTCATCCTCAACGCCGAGACGGGCGAACGGCTGGCGCACTGGGTCGACCTCGACGAATACGTCGTACAAGCGAAGCTTCGCGTCGAGGCCGGCGCGGAAGCGCCGCAGTTTACGATCAACCGAGACATCGAAGAGCTGCGGCAAGAGCAAGCGTTGATGCTGCGGCCGGCCATCCGTCCTGAGGACGCGACCCGTTACATCGTCGCGATCCGGAACGTCGTCGATGGAGATGGCGTGCCCGTGGAGCCATCGCCCGGGTTTCAAGCCTTGCGCGACGATGTCGCGTCGGGGGATGACATCATCGAGTCGCGTCGCGCACACTTCGGGGAGATCTTCGCAACTCTCGAGGATGCAGGCATCTCGCGTGATGACCTCCAAATCGCCTGGGACTTCACGACAGCGAGCCGAGAAAACAATACGAGCGCGATGCTGCACATCCGCGACGATGCGCTCGCAAACTATCCCGATGGCGTTCCGATTCTCACCATCGAACTCAAGAATGAAGGCCTCGAAGACGGCATCGCCTGCCGCCTCGAAATCACCTTCGAGATGCCGCTGTACATGACGAAGGGCGAGACCGGGGGCCTGCTCAACCTCGGCGCCGACGGCCTGCCCGAGCAGAACGGCACCTTTCCGTATTCCGCGGCCATGATCATACCTACCAGTGCGGATGAAACCAATCCTGCGTCGCTGGTGGAACACGGCCACGCTCAGCTCGGACCAAAAGAGCAG
>QMMB01000422.1 GCA_003647035.1 Deltaproteobacteria bacterium
CTAGGTAACGTGTTGCCCGACTCGATCGATGCTGCGGAGCTCCAGCCGCGGCTCAGCGAAGCACTGCGGGCCGAACGTGCCTGGGCGCTCGCCGACCGCGTGCAGGTCGAACGACTGGGGGGCGAGATCGACGACGATACACCCATTGTGGAAGTTCCTGCGTTCGATCAAGATGTCCACGACCTGGGCGCCCTTGCGAGAGTAGCTTTCTACCTGACCCGGGCCGCCTAAGCCAACGTCATGCCAGCCCAATCACCAGCGACGTGGAGCGCCATCATCCTCGCGGCAGGTGAAGGCACGAGGATGAAGAGCAAGCGGCCCAAAGTGCTGCACGAGATTGCCGGCCGCGCGCTGGTGTCTTGGGTTGTGCAGACCGCACTCGATGCTGGCGCGGCTAGGTGCTTGGTCGTGGTCGGTGCCGGTCGGGACGACGTCGAGCGGGAACTGCTGTCTCGGTTCTGGGACCGCGTCGAGATGGTGCTTCAGCCCGAACGCCGCGGCACGGGCGATGCGGTCCGGTGCGCAATTGAATCAAACGTCGAGCTCGGAGGTCGCTTGGTCGTTCTCTACGGCGACTGTCCGCTCATCCCACCCGGGCTCCTCCGTGATCTCGTCGACCGTTCGGAGCACGCGGGAGCCAGCCTTGGCCTGGTCACCGCGACCTTGGCGGACCCCAGCGGATACGGCCGGATCGTCCGCAACGGTGCCGGTGACGTGCAGCGAATCGTCGAGGACGGCGATTGCTCCCGAGACGAGCGCGCCGTTGAAGAGGTCAACCCGGGGCTGTACGCGGTAGAAGCAGACTTCCTGCGGGAAGCCATCGCGCAGCTGACGCCCGACAATGCGCAAGGGCAACTCTACCTGACGGATGTCGTCGAGCTGGCCGCCAACGAGCACAAAGTGGTAGACCTACGAGGCAACATGGCTGACCTGATAGGCGTCAATGATCAAGCGGACCTCGCGATGGCCGCATCAACACGCCGGCGACGCATGGCGGAGGAGCTGGCTCGCAGTGGCGTCGGCATTGCCGATCTGAACACGCTCTATCTCGACGCGGAATGCGAGGTGGAGCCGGGCGCCACGCTGGGCGCGAACGTGCATCTGCGAGGTGCGTGCATCGTTCGAGCCGGCGCCCGCATCGATGTCGGCTGTGTGCTCACCAATGTCGTCATCGAAAAAGACGCCATCCTGCTGCCGTACACGGTGGCCGCCGACTCGACCATCGGCGAGGGGGCCCAGGTCGGTCCGTTCAGCCACTTGCGTCCACAGACCCAGCTCGGACCGCGCAGCAAGGTCGGGAACTTTTCCGAAACGAAGAAGACGACGGTCGGCGAGGGCTCAAAGGTAAACCACCTGTCCTACGTCGGAGACGGCGTCATCGGCGAGGGAGTCAACATCGGAGCCGGCACGATCTTCTGCAACTACGACGGGGAGCAGAAGCACGTCACCGTGCTCGAAGACGGCGTCTTCATTGGCAGCGACAGCCAGCTCATCGCGCCGGTCACGGTCAAGAAGGGCGCCTACGTGGCGAGCGGGACGACCGTCACCCGTGACGTGCCCGAGGGCGCGCTGGCAGTGTCTCGGCCGAAACAGGAAAACAAAGAAGGCTACGCGACCCGACTTCGAGCGCGGCTGCGACGAAAGAAGACGCCCTAACCCGCAGCTCTCAGCCCGCTAGAAAGAGACCTTGAAGGTTCCGCCGCCCGGACTGACGCTAAAGTCGAAGTCCAGAGCATCTTCGGTGCGTTCGTAGTACTTGCTAGAGCAGGCGATACCTCGATACGACTCGTACCCGAGCACCGAGCCGCGCGGTGCGGTGGCGGTCTGGATCCCCGCCAAGAACGGCGGAGCGACGTAGATAGCTGCGGTGAGGCCACGGCTCGCGCCTGTCCATTGGGTAGCCTTGACGGTACCGCCGGCGACGCCGTAAAGGAGGGTGCCCACGACCCCCAACGGACCACCCATCAACTCTTCGATGCTGGCCGACTTTTTGAGGGTCTGCGTCGCGTAGAGAAGCTTGGCGCGCCGGGCCTCTTCTGTACCGTCATCCATTCTCCGAATGCGCTTGGCGCCCCACACGTCCGGCGCGGGGATGATCATGTGGGTAAGCCCCATGAAGTAAGCGCCGCCGGCGAGGTAGGCCCAACCGAACTTGTCCGCGTTGTTCGTGTCCCTCGCCGCGTTGACGGCGGCATAGGTCATGCCAGCGCCGCCGGCGAGCCAGAGGCTCATCCAGACGTACCGCCACCGGGTGGCCTGGGGCTTGCCGTCCTCCATTTTTTCTTGAATGTAGCGAATGCGGTACCGAACCTCGTCATCGCTGAGCTCCTCGATGCAGCTGAACGCGTCCTGGGCGTTCGCCGGCCTCGGAGGGGCGAGGAAGTTAGAAGCCAGCGCACACGTGAGGATCAGCGCAACGCGTCGAGTTACAGAATTCAGGTATCGATGATGTTCAGCCACAACCTACCCTTGCTCGTTAGGTGGCCGGGATAGTACGCAAAACCTCCCCGGACTGCGATAGCGATTCGCATAATCAGTCACTTTTTTCACGAGCGGTATTTGGCGGCACCTGTAGGGATCCAGTCTGACTAGATGCTCTGCACGCGACCTGAACATCCAAAGTTCAGGCTAGGTACCTCGACGGACCCGATCAGGAGGTTATGCTGGGACCGTGGATAGCGTTCTTTTTAAGGGTCTTATCACTGTCGCCGCGCTCTCGGTGCTGATCATCATTCACGAAGGGGGTCACTACCTCGCTGCCCGGGCATTCGGCATGCGAGTCCTCAAGTACAGCATCGGGTTTGGTCCTACGTTGTTCCGCTACCAGCCCAAAGGGAGTCCTACGGTCTTCCAGGTCGCGGTGATTCCGTTCCTCGCCTACGTGCAGATTGCGGGAATGAATCCAAACGAGGAAGTCGACCCCGACGATCCCGAGCTTTACCCCAACAAGAGCCTGTTCGCGCGGGTGACGACCATTGCGGCGGGGCCGATTGCCAACTACCTGACGGCATCCGCGATTGTCTTTGGCCTCGGCGTCTCCAATACCCTGCCGCCAATGCAGCCCGCCGAGCCGATGCAGGTCGGCCACGTGGTGCCTGATTCGCCGGCGGCGCAAGCCGGCCTCCAAGAAGGCGATGTCATTGCGATGGCGAACGGTCGAAAGATCACGGACGTCGCCGAGCTGATCGAGCAAACCGCGCCACGTGCCGGTGAGCCGACTGTCTACGTGGTCGAACGTGAAGGCCGAGCCCTGCCGCCCATCACGATCACTCCGGCGGATCACGATGGCCGGGGCCAAATCGGCGTGGGCGCCAAACTGATTCGACTGCACGAAAATCTAAGCGTCGGGGATGCGGCCAAGCTGTCGATCGTGCTGCCCTGTCAGCTGACCATGGCGCAGCTGAACGGGCTCGCCGACATGTTCCAACGGCGCAGCACCGAAGGGAGCGGCGGCCCCGTCAGGATGGGCAAGATGGTGGCCGAAGCCGCACAGGCCGGCGCCGCCCCGTTCCTCTGGATC
>QMMB01000423.1 GCA_003647035.1 Deltaproteobacteria bacterium
AATTAGATGTACCGGTAGCGTGGGAGGCACTCGAAGACGCATTTGAAAACAACGCACCCGCGGTACATAGCTATTTGCACTTCGATACCGGTGAGGTGATCCGCATCGTCGATGGGGTCGCTGATCCGTCGATGCATACACGCATCATCGGCGACGCCCGGTATCTGCGAATCGATCCGGTTTCGTCGCGCGAGCAGTATCGTTGGATGGAGCGCTTCATTGCGACGGTCGAGGGGGAAGAGCGGCGGCGGCAGCTCAATATTGCGATCGACGGAAAGGGGGCGTTTCGGCGCTTCAAGGACGCGTTGGTGAGTCATCCGGTCGACCGGGAGCGCTGGTTCGCGTTTCGGTCCGAACGCCTGCGTTCCTGCATGGAATCGTGGCTCACGGCGCACGGGATCCACTCGGTGGAGCGACCCACTTGGCACGTCCCCACGGCCGACGAGGTCCAGCCTGAAGGCGGGGCCGAGGTCGGGGCCGAGGTCGGGGCGCCAGCTCAGCGGGCCAACCAGGTGACCAGCGTGAGCGGCATCCCTCGAGGACGGCTCCACGAGCTGGTCGATGGCCTCTCTTCTCAAGACATCGAGGCCGCAGAGACCTACCTGGAATTCCTCTCCGAGCGGTGCCACGGGTCGAGTCCCCCTGCCAAGGCCATCGCCGAGCCTTCAGTGGTCGAGGTGGTCCAGTCAGCGGAATCCGAATAGGCACGCCTGCCGAGACACGACCACAATATATAGTGGGGGTCACCCGGTGACCCTCGCTTCTGGTCGCGTAAACCGTTGCAATATCGTATGTTCAGTGATAGCCACGTCCAACTACTCCTTTGGGGGGCATCGTGAAGATTAAGAAGCTCCAAATCCTTGGCTTCAAATCCTTCGTCGACCAGACGACCATCCACATCGACCACGACATTACCTGTGTCGTCGGGCCAAACGGATGCGGCAAATCCAACATCGTCGACGCCATCAAGTGGTGCATGGGCGAGCAGTCGCCAATGCGTCTCCGAGGCAAGCACATGGAGGACGTGATCTTCAGCGGGGCGGAGGGGCGCGGACCTCATGGTTTCGCCGAGGTGACCCTGACATTTGACAACGCCGACGGCCTAGCACCACCCGAATACAGCGACTACGCGGAGATTCAGGTCACCCGGCGTCTCGATCGCCAGGGCAACAGTGACTACCGCATCAACCGAACTCCGGTCCGGCTGCTCGATATCACCAACTTGTTCTTGGGCACCGGCGTTGGCAAGCGTGCCTACTCGATCATCGAGCAGGGGCGCATTGGGTTCATCGTCACCGCCAAGCCGGAGGATCGCCGAACGATGATCGAAGAGGCTGCGGGCATCAGCAAGTTCAAGCTGAGCAAGCGGGCTGCCGAACGCAAGATGGACCAGACGCGTCAGAATCTCCTGCGCGTCACGGACATCATCGGAGAGCTCGAGCGCAGCCTCGCGTCCCTCAAGCGGCAAGCGCAAAAGGCCGAGCGTTACAAGCGTTACAAGAAGGAGATGCGAGATCTGGATTTGTGGGTCGCATCGCATCGATTCCTCGAGCTGCGAGGACAGATCAGCTCGGCGACGATGCTGCTGTCGCAGGCCAACGAAGATGTGCAAGCGAGTCGTCACGCGTTAGTAGCGAAAGAGGCGTCGGTCGAAGCGGATCGTGTCTCGCTGCAGCAGATGGGCTCCGAGCTGGAGCGCGGACAAGGACGCGCGTATGAGCTCGACAACTTGGTTCGACAGCTCGAAGGTTTGATCCGTCAACAACAGGATCGCCAGGCCGCGCTGCTCGAGCGCAAAGAGCTCGCCACTCGCGAGCTTCACCAACTCGAAGAGCAGCGCGATGGGCTAGACCAGGAGGCGTCCACCGTTCGCCTCTCGCTCAGTGAGCTCGAATCTCTCGAAGCCGAGGCGGGGAAGCTTCTCGCAGAGGTCGAGGCGGAGCTCCAAAGTCGCAAAAACACGGCCGAAGAGGCCGAAGCGGCCCTGCAGAATGCGCGTTCCCGACTGGCGCAAGGTCACGCTCGCGTCGTGGGCGCCGAGGCGGTGCTCGACGGCTACAGTGCACGTCGCGAAGACATTCGCGGTCGTCTCGAACGCTTGCAAGAAGAGCTACAGACGCTCGCGACACACGAGGTCGAGTTCAGACAACAGAGCGGAGAGCTCGAGGCTCGGATGGTAGGGCTTCGGAGCGGCAAGTCCGCGACGGCCGAGCGTCAAACGGAGATCGAAACCTCGCTGTCGACCGGCAAGGATGCGTTGCATCAGGCAGACGAAGAGGTCGACGCCCTCCGCGAGCAGCTTGCCGTCACGAGCTCGAGGCTCCGGTCGCTCAACGAGATCCACGAACGCTTCGAAGGCGTGGGCGCCGGCGCACAAGCGGTGATGACCGGTTATGCCGATGCGTCTGGTGATGCGGGTGGCGACGCGGGCGGTTCAGGGTTGGTCGGCTTGGTTGCCGATCGCTTGGAGTGTGCGGCGGAACACACACGGGCGCTCGGTGCGGCGCTTGGCGGTTCGCTAGAATACCTGCTCGTGCACGACACCGATGCGGCGTTGCGAGCTGCCGAGTACCTAGCGCGGGAAGAAAAGGGCCGCGCAACGTTCCTTCCACGTTCGCCCAGTGGTCCGGTGCGGATCGTGCCGCCGTTCCCGACGGGGCTGGGCATCGTCGGCCCCCTGTTGACGCTCGTGCGCCACTCGCACGCCGATGAAGCGTGGGTACGGTACTTGTTGTTCGACGTGTTGGTCGTCGACACGCTCGAGACCGCTGCCCGGCTTCACCGTCAGGGCTTTCAAGGCAAGCTGGCCACGCTCGACGGTCAGGCGCTGCTCAGCGACGGCGCTGTCGTCGGCGGCGCCAACGACGAATCCGCAGCCCATCTGCTCCGACTGAAGCGCGAGATCCGCGAGCTCCAAGAGGCCGCCGCATCCGAGGGTGCCGAGCTCGAGCGTGCCACCGCGAATCAGGGCCGGCTTCGGGCAGATATCGCCGAAGGTCAGGCGGCCATCGGCTCGACGAGGGTCCAGGCTCACGACGCCGAGCTCGAAATCCTCGGCGCCGAGCGGGATCTGCGCGTCGTCGACCTGGAGCTTCGCCGCCTCGAGGAGCGGCGCCAGGAGATCGTCAACGCCGAGGCGGAGGGCCGCGCGTCCTTGTCCCAAATCGATGTCGATGAAGGCAATACCAAGCGTCAGCTCACCGACGCGCATCGGGCCGTGGCCGACGCCGAAGAAGCCACGCAAGTGGCCGCAAGCGTGCTCACGGAAAGGCGTCGCGTCGTCGAGCAACAAGCCGCACAGGCAACCGAGGTCAAGGTTGGCGCGACGCAGTCCCGCGAGCGGGCCGACCGCGAGCGTTCCATGCTCGGGCAGCTCGACCGTTCGATCTCGGAGCTGAACGCGCGCGAGGCTCGCCTACGGGACGACGTCGCCATTGCCGATCGCGATCGAGGTCAAGCGGCCGGGCGCATCCGCCTGCACGATGGGCGCCTGAGCGAGACGGCCCACGAGGCT
>QMMB01000424.1 GCA_003647035.1 Deltaproteobacteria bacterium
GTGTCTTCGACTTCGAAGCGCGAATCCTTGATCTCGATGACGGCACGATCGCCCACCTGGCCGCCTTGCTCCGGATAGAACGGCGTCGCGCGCGTAATGATCTCGCCCTGCGCACCGTTGCCGAGCTCGTCGACGGGGCCACCGTCTGCGAGCAGCGCGAGGACTTCGCTTTGGGCGCTCTGCGTGTCGTATCCGAGAAACTCCACCGCTCCGATGTTTTGGGCCAGCGCAGGATACACCTTGGCTACCGCGCTACTGCCGATTTTGGAGCCCTGGCTGCGCACGCGAGCCTGCTCGAGCTCTTCATTGAACCCCTCGTGATCGACTTCGAAGCCCTGCTCTTGCCCGATGACTTCTTGAAGCCCCAGCGGAAACCCGTACGTGTCATAGAGGCGAAACGCGACCTTGCCCGGGAGCGAACGGGTGCCGTCATGCTCGACCCATTCGTCATTGTCCGCGATGAGCTGCAGGCCGCGATCCATGGTGCGGCGGAAACGCTCCTCCTCTTGATAGGTGATCTCCTCGATCAAGGCGCGGCGCTCGTTCAGCTGAGGGTAGACGTCACCCATGTTGTCGGCGACTTGAAGAGCGCAGTGGTGCAGGAACGGCTCGCCGATTCCGAGTCGGTGCCCGTGGCGAATCGCACGCCGCATCACCCGGCGAAGGACATACGCCCGGCCATCTTTGTCGGGGAACACCCCCTCGGAAATCAGGAATGCCGCGGTTCGGGCGTGGTCGGCGATGACTCGCATGCTGACGTCGTCCTCGGACTGGCTCGACTGGTAGCGCTTGCCCGAAATGTCGGCCGCCAAGTCGACCACCGGCCGCAAGAGGTCGGTGTCGTAGTTGCTCAGAACGCCCTGCTTAACGACAGCAATTCGCTCGAGCCCCGCACCTGTATCGATCGACGGGGCCGGCAAGGCCTCCATCTTGCCGCCTTCATGGCGCTCGAATTGCATGAACACGAGATTCCAGAGCTCGAACCAACCGCGTCCGTCGGCAGCAGGCTCATCGCCGAACGTGCGAGGGTCGATGTCGTCGATGCCGAGGGCGTAGTGAATCTCAGAGCACGGGCCGCAAGGACCGGTGTCGCCCATTTGCCAGAAGTTGTCTTTGGCGCCGCAGCGGATGACGCGCTCGTCCGAAAAGCCTGTGACGTCCTTCCAGATCGCCGCTGCTTCGTCGTCGGCAGGCGCAAGACCATCCTCCCCACCGAAGACGGTGACGACGAGCCGCTCCCGGTCGAGCTCGAGCGTGTCGGTTAGGTAGTCCCAGGCGAACTTGATCGCGTCTTGCTTGAAATAGTTCCCGAACGAGAAATTTCCGAGCATCTCGAAGAAGGTGTGGTGACGCGCCGTGACACCCACGTTCTCGAGGTCGTTGTGCTTGCCACTGATACGAATGCACTTCTGCGACGTGGTTGCGCGTGAGTACGGGCGCTCTTCTTTGCCGGTGAAGACGTCCTTGAATTGCACCATGCCTGCGTTCGCGAACATGAGCGTGGGGTCGTTGGGCGGGACGAGCGGACCGGACGGGACCCTTTCGTGCTCACGCTCAGCAAAGAACCGCAGGAACGATTCCCGAATTTCGGACGACGAGGCCATTCCCGACGATTGCTAGCGCTTGTGCGGCGCCGACGCAACGCCTGTGCTAGGTCTTCCGCCGTGCTGACGTGCCTCCGCGTCCGGAGCTTCGCCATCATCGAAGCCCTCGAAGTCGAGCTCAACGCCGGGCTCAACATCGTCACCGGTGAGACCGGCGCGGGGAAATCGATCCTGGTCGACGCTCTTCAGCTGGTGCTGGGGGCGCGCGGACGACCCGAAGTGGTTCGCACAGACGCCGAGGCCGCCGAGGTCGAGGCTCTGTTCGACCTCAGCGATCAGCCCGAGGCGCTGAGCGCCCTACGCGACCAGGGCATCGAGACCGACGGGGAGCTGTTGATCCGCCGGGTCGTGAGTGCGACGGGCCGAACGCGAGCGTACATCAACGGACGACTTGCCACGCTCGCCCAGCTCAAGGAAGTGACCAAGGGCCTGGCGGACATCTCGTCACAGCACGAGTATCACTCGCTAGCCGACTCCCGGCATCATCTGACCTACCTTGATGCATTTGCGAGACACACGTCGCTCCTCGACGACGTCGGGCGAGCTCATGCAGCGCTCGTGGAGGCCGGAGCACGGCTCGAAGCGGTCGTGACCGAGGAGCGTGGCAAAGCGGATCGGGAGGACCTGCTGCGCTACCAGGTCAATGAAATCGAAAGCCTCCGGGAAGCGCTGGAAAACGAAGAGGCACTCGTTGCGGAACGCGAGCGGCTTCGGCACGCAGAAAAGCTCGGCACCGCGGCGGGAGAAGCGGAAGCACAGCTCTATTCAGACGATAGCTCGATCTGTGGTGCGATCGCGCGAATCGCTTCGTCCGTGGCGCAAGCGTCTGCTTTTGACCCGAGCCTTGCACCGATGGCGGCACAGGTTCGCGATGCCCTCGTGCAGCTCGAAGACGCGGCGGCTGAGCTCGGGCGCTACGCGTGCGATCTTTCATTCGATCCGAACCGGCTCGGGGCACTCGAAGATCAACTCGATCGCTTGTCGCGAATGAAGAGGAAGTATGGCGACACTGGCGCGGATATCCTCGCCTACCGCGACCGGGCCGCCGAAGAGCTCGATTCGCTCGAGCGGTACGAGGAGCGTCTCGATCGCTACCAGCGTGAGTTCGACGAGGCACTCGAAGAGGCTTCAAGGGTCGCGCTCGCGCTTCGCAGCAAGCGACAAGCAGCAGCCGTCAAACTCAGCAGGGCGATCAGCGAGGAGCTTTCCTCGCTCGGCATGGGCGACGCCCAGGTCACGGTCGAGCTGGCGCCCCTCGAGGGCGGCCCACAGGAGCTCCGAGTCGAAGGCGCGCGGCTTTCACCCACCGGAATCGACCACGCCGAGCTTCTCATCGCTCCAAACTGCGGCGAAGAGGCCAAGCCGCTCCGCAAGATCGCCAGCGGCGGCGAGCTCTCGCGGGCCATGCTGGCAATCAAGCGCGTCCTCGCCGGCTTGGGTCCTGCAAGCCTCTACGTCTTCGACGAAGTCGACGCCGGAATCGGTGGCGCGATCGCGGAGGTCATCGGGCGCAAAATCCACGAAGTCGCCCAACACAGTCAGGTCCTCTGCATCACCCACCTCCCCCAAATCTCCGCATACGCCGACGCGCACTACTGCGTTCACAAAGAAGTCGTGGGGAAGCGGACGAAAAGCGACATTCGCCTCCTCTCCGACAACGAGCGTCTAGAAGAGATCGCCCGAATGCTAGGCGGCGTCACAGTAACCGACCAAGCCCGAGCCGCCGCCCAAGCCCTCCTCCAAAGCGCCACCACCTAACCCCGACGCCGGCACCGACACCGACACTGACACTGTCGCTGCTAAATGTCCTTCGGCCCCACCAGGGTCCGAAGCGTCCCCTCGACCACGACGTCCCCGGCTTCATCCCGAAGCGTGACGTTGATCTGGTATTCCTGCTTGGCGCTCGA
>QMMB01000425.1 GCA_003647035.1 Deltaproteobacteria bacterium
CAAGCGGGATCGGTCGCTCTTCGACCAAATCCACCGGGCGATGAATAGCGTCGTTCTCAACATCGCGGAGGCCGATGGAAACGATGCGGGGACGGCGAGGGCGCGGTTCGGGTCGGCGTGCGGCTCGGCCAAGGAGGTGCGCGCGGGACTTCAGCTCGGCGTGGCGTACGGGTACTTCTCGAGCGCGAAGGTCCAAGCGGTGGACGCCACGCTCGATGAAGTCTGCGCGATGTCCTGGAGGCTTTCTGGCCGTTAGAGCCTCCGCGATGTTCAGGACCACACTCTGCGCAGCCCGCTTCAGCTGCTCAGCCAGCGACTTATCCTCCTCTCGAATAGTATGAAGAAGGGGTTGCAGCTCGCGCACCACCCCGCGTGCTTTGTCGTAAACGTTTTTTGCTTCCATGAGCGACTCCTTGGATTGGGTTTGGGTCTCACAAAGTGCGACCCAAACCCAATCCAAGGACAAGCGAGGACAAAGTAGGACCAAGGCAGTGCCCAGTGCCAGTGCCCAGTGCCAGTGCCAGTGCTCAGTGCTCAGGGCCAGTGCCAGTGCTCAGTGCCAACGCTAGACGCTGTCCGCCAGAAACTGTGCGATCAAATCCGCGACGGAATACACCCTCAGATAGTCTCCGTCTGCTAGCGCCTGCACGTGAGGCCGGGTGTTGGTACACGCGATGCCTTCCAGCATGCCGCTGCCCCGAAGCCTTCCGAGTGAATCGTGCGTAAAGACGCCATGGGTGCATACCGCGTAGACTTCACTCGCGCCGGCGTCTCGATAGGCCGTTGCAGCCGAGATGAGCGAGCCGCCGGTGCGGATCATGTCGTCGTAGATGACGACGGGGCGGTCTTCGACCTCGGCGGCGAGGGCGGTGATTTCGGTTTGGGTGTCAGACAGGCGGCGTTTGAAGACGAATGCAGCGTCGACCAGGAGATCGTTGGCGAGGCTTTCGACCCACTTGGCTCTCCCCGCGTCGGTCGCGCCAAGAATGAAATCTTCCCCGCCGAAATCGCGAATTGCTTGGAGTACGACGGAGCGGGCATGCAGGTGAACCGGGCGAATGTTGCCGGAGAAATAGTGAGGGATGCCTTCGGAGTGTAAGTCGATGAGCACCACGCGGTTGCCCGAGCCGGCTGCCGGGATCGACGACAGCAAGCGCGCGCGATTCTTCGCCGCGACGATTTCGCCGCGCTTTGAAGCACGTTCCATCGTTTGGTATCCGAACCACGGCAACACGAGAGTCAGGGTGTGAGCGCCGAGGTGCACGAGGCCGCATGCGAGGTCGTAGATCTCGAGCGTGTCGACATCGTCGACCGTGCCGCCGACCAGCACGACGTCGCGGCGCGCGCAGTCGGTTTCAATGCGCCGGTATCGTTCATCGTCCGGAAAGACCTTGCGTTCCACCACGCCCAACTCGAAATCACCGGTGCCGGCAATATCTTCGCCTAGTTCTTCGTAGCGTTCTGTCGCGAACAGGAGCGTCGGTAATTGCATGTTGCCGTCCCTCCGGCAGCATAAACCGATTTCGCCGGCTAGTCGTCGGCCAAAAAATCGAGAAGGACCTCGGGCATATCGGTCATGAGCCCATCGACCCCCGCATGGAGGAGCTTCTCCATCTCGAATGGGTCGTCGATGGTCCAGACGTGAACCTGGATGCCGTGATAGTGCGCGGCCTCGATGAAGCGGGGGGTGACGACCTGTATTCCGCGGAAGGCAGGCGGGATCTGCAGGGCGTCGAACGGGAACATGGCGTGCTTTGATACCCCCCCGAGCGCGCGCGCCCAGAAACCGAGCGCGCCCTTTCGGCCCGGCGACGTCGCCACGCGCCCGCGGCTGTACTTACGAAAGGTTTCCGTCATTTCGTCGTGCTCGGACGCCACGAGTACACGGTCGTGAATGCCGTGGTGTTCGATGAACTCCCATAGCCGGCGCGGAAGTTCCTCGTCATATGGCTTGATCTCCAAGTTGTAGTGGAGTCGGGGATCGAGCTCGAGCGCCTCTTCGAGCGTAGGAATCCGAGCATCAGCGCCGCGAAACGCGTAGCTCCCGTCTTCGATGAAGTGGTGGCCGGCGTCGAGACGCTGCAGCTCGGCCAGGGTGTGATCGCGGAGGTTGCCACGGCCGTCGGTCGTTCGATCGAGGGTCCGATCGTGGAAGCACACGAAGTGGCCGTCGGAGGTCTCGTGAATGTCGGTTTCGATGTGAGTGTAGCCGAGCTTGGCAGCGTTGCGAAACGCCAGCAGCGTGTTCTCGGGCCAGCGCTTCGCGCCGCCGCGATGGGCAAAAGCAATGGGCGTCGTTGAACCGAAGTAGGGGCGGGGCATCGAGATGGCAGGATAGCGCCCTTTGCCGCGAGAGCCGCACGACACTTGTCCGCCGCGATTTTTGCGTCCATCGTGGGCCGCTGAAGGGAGCGGGCGCATGCCGAAGGACTTAACAGGAAAGGTGGCGATCATCACTGGTGGCGCAGGCGGCATTGGCAGGGCGTTGGCCGAGGAGATGGCGGAGCGAGGCTGTTATTTGGTGCTGGCCGACCTCAACACGGAGCTCCTCGAGAAGACAGCAGCCGAGTTGCGGGCGACGGGCGCCAGACTCGACGCCAAGACGGTGGACGTTCGGGAGGCGGCTGAGGTGCAAGCGCTCGTCGAAGGCGCTTACGAAGAACTCGGCCGTATCGACTACCTCTTCAACAACGCCGGCGTGAATCTCTGCGCCGAGCTGCGCGACACGACGCTCGACGATTGGAACCTGCTGATCGACGTGAATCTCCGTGGCGTGGTTCACGGTGTCCACGCTGCATATCCGATTATGCGCGATCAGGGATTCGGTCACATCGTGAACACGGCATCGGCGGCCGGACTGGTGCCCGCGGCGGCAGAAGGCGCGTACGCGGCGACGAAACACGCAGTCGTCGGCCTGTCGCTGGCTCTCCAGATCGAGGCCGCGTCGTTTGGTGTGAAGGTGAGCGTGGTGTGCCCGGGGTTGGTCGACACGCCCATTCTCGACTCCACCAAATACGTCAAGCTAGACGCGGAGGCGATCAAGAAGATCGCACCCGAGAAGCCGATGCCGCCTCGCAGAGCAGCTCGCCGGATTCTCGATGGGGTCGAGCGCAATCAGTTCTACATCGTCATCACGGCCACGGTGCACGTGCTCTGGCGGCTTCATCGCTACATGCCGCGCACGTCGCTGCGGGTCGGGCAACTCGCGGTGCGCATGTTTCGCGACAGACGCATCGAGGACGCTTGATCTCAGACGAACTCGGGTCCGATCCCAATGACTCGAAGCGCCCGATCGTGAATCCTGAATTCGGCTGGCCCAACCCCAGGGGCCTCGCCGTCGATGTCCATCCAAGCGGTATTCGCAACCCTCTCCACTTCGACGTGTCTGTCGCGGTAAGTGCTCACCCCCGCAGAGCGAGCGTGCGAGCCGTTATAGGCCCCGAGCATTACGCGGATACGCCGCAGGGTCGAGGTTCCGCGCAGCACGA
>QMMB01000426.1 GCA_003647035.1 Deltaproteobacteria bacterium
GGTGAGGTGGTCGCGGGAAGAGAACCGGGGGGAAAGGGGGGCGTCGAGGTGAGCGACGACGGCCTCGGCATCGACCGGAAGAATGTGAGGCGGGTGTTGCGCCGGTTCTATCGCGTGGAAGACGAAGAGGTGCGTCGGCGCCGCGGCACCGGCCTCGGCCTTTTCGTCGTCTGGGCGCTCGTGAAGCAACTCGGCGGCGAGGTAGAAGCATTTTCCGAGGGGCGGGGGCAGGGCACCACCGTGCGCGTCGAGCTTCCCACGGCCCCGGTGATGAGCGGATGATGACCGACAACGATACGCAGAGGCTCCTGATCGTGGAGGACGAGGAGCATCTCGCGGCCGGCCTCAAGCTGAACCTCGAGCTCGAAGGGTATCGCGTCGACGTGGCCGCCAATGCGAAGGAAGCAGGCCAGCGCTTGCTCGACCCGGCCGGTTACGACGCCATCGTGTTGGACGTCATGCTGCCCGACGTCAACGGGTTCGAACTCTGCAAAAAATTCCGGGAGTCCGGCAACTTCGTGCCCGTCATCATGCTCACCGCGCGCTCATCGCCCGAAGACCGGGTCCTCGGCCTAGAGGCCGGCGCAGACGACTACATGGTCAAGCCGTTCGAGCTTGGCGAGCTGCTCGCCAGAGTGCGGTCGGTGCTTCGGCGTCAGCGCTGGGAGCAAAGCGCGGGCGCCAGCGTGAAAGCCACCACGCTCTCGTTCGGCGACGCCGTCATCAACTTCGACACCCACGAGGTCACCGTGTCGGGCGAAGAAGTGCAACTCACCCAGCTCGAGCTCGACCTCCTGCGCTACTTCGCCGAGAACGCCGGGCGGGTCCTGAGCCGCACCGAGCTCCTCGAACAGGTCTGGAAGCTCCGCAACTACGGCAACACCCGCACCGTCGACAACTTCATCTCCCGCCTCCGCCGCCGCTTCGAAGATGACCCAAGCGCCCCAACGCATATCCTCTCCATCCGAGGCGCCGGCTACAAATTCATCGCCTAGCTCGGCGATCGCGCGTTGGGGGGAGCGGGGTTGGCTCGCGCCGCCATATTTTACACAACTGTGACACAAGGAGGCTGAACCGTGACGGTCGTTTCGGGGTGCGTGGGATAGCCTGCGAGGCATGGAAACGACGGTTCTCGGGGCCAAGCCGCAACCCCGCCCCCCCACGGTAGCGGAACAGTGGCGCAACGCCTCGGTGTTCGTGCTCTCTCATGTCGCCGTGCTCGGTGCGTTCTGGTCCGGCGTGACGTGGCAGGCCGTCGTGCTGTGCTTCTCGCTGCTATTGGTTCGGCAGTGGGCCGTCACCGCGGGCTATCATCGCTACTTCTCGCATCGCACCTACAAGACCAGCCGCGCCTTTCAATTCCTCCTCGCCCTGTTCGCGCAGAGCAGCTCGCAAAAGGGCGTGCTCTGGTGGGCGGCGCACCACCGCGTGCACCATAAGCTCTCCGATCAACCCGGAGACGTTCACTCACCCGTCCTGAATAGCTTCGCCTACGCGCACGTCGGCTGGATCTTCGCTGACACCGAGGACACGCGGTGGGACAAGATTCGCGATTTCGCCAAGTATCCCGAGCTTCGTTGGCTCAACAAATACTGGGCCGTCCCTCCGGCTGCGCTCGCCGTAGCCTGTTTGCTAATTGCCGGTTGGCCCGGCTTGTTCATCGGCTTCTTCCTGAGCACCGTGCTGCTCTGGCACAACACCTTCCTGATCAACTCGCTCACCCACGTGTGGGGCGCAAAGCGCTTCGACACAGGCGACGAGAGCCGCAACAACATGGTGACGGCCCTGCTGACCCTTGGAGAGGGCTGGCACAACAACCACCACCACTACCAGTCCTCGTGCCGACAGGGCTTTTACTGGTGGGAAATCGACGTGACCTATTACGTCCTCAAGATGCTGAGCTGGGTCGGCCTCGTGTGGGACATCCGGGGCGTTCCGGAGCATGTCCTCGAAGAGGGACGTCGGCGCGACAGTGGCGAGGAGGACCTCGACGATCGGGACGCCGGTACCGGTGAGAAACTAGGGCTGGCTGCCTAAGAGCCACCAGAGCGGCTAGAGCCACCAGCGTAGGATGTGCGCCCACCAGGGGGCGGGTCTTTCGGCAGGCTGCCATTTACGTTCGTTACTGTGCATACGGGCCTCCGTTCGGGCATCACGTAACCCGTCGGCCGATTATACAGAGATCAGCTTCATTTCCGAATTGTTTCCCGATCCCCGTAACCAGCGAAAATCACAGGCAAATTCCTCTATTTCAGGGTGAGCCCACGTAGCGCATGTGACCTTCGCCCTCTAGGTGCCGCTTGAAATAGAACGGAATCCGCAAGAGATCCCGGCGGATCGCGGGGCGGATGATCGACACGAAGACGCCGTCTCCGATGTCGACGAGCGCACCGAACGACACGAGCGTTCGATTCCCCTTGAACGGCCGGACCCGCATGAAGCCCCAACCTGCGCGGATGTCGTGAGGCTGCGAGTGGTCGACGCGAAACACCACCGAGCTGCGATCGGGATCGAGCGTGGTCTGGAAGACGTACCGCACATCGATCGGCCCCCATTGCTGGCGTATCGCCAAGTTGGCCTCGTTCCCGGCCTGACGTTGGATGTTGCTTTCGGTGACGAGCGGGATGAAGTTCTTGTACCCCGGCAAGTCGGCGAGGGCCTGCCACGCGACGCCGATCGGTACGTCCATGATCTGCCAACTCTGCCCGCCGATCAACTTGAGCGTCCCGCGCTGCTCGCTTTTCTGCTTCATGACGAGCTCGCCGGCCATGAGCAGCTTCTTGTCCTCGTCGGTGAGCTCGTCGCTGCTCGAGAGGGACCGGGACGGCGCGGCGAACGTGACCGTGATGGCACAGAGCAAGGCCAGTGCGGTAGTCAAAATTGACCACCGGCTGCGTTCTTGTCTATGTCTGACGTTGTTCATGCGTGCGGTCCTCATTGTGCTGATACTTGCTGGCGGTTTCGCGGCCGCGACTGCGAGCGCTATTCCCAATGACGACACCGGTCCGATCATCATTCAGAACATTTCACAGAATCTTACAACGGGCGCGGCAGTCGAGGTAGGCGGCGGTGGTGGAGACGCCAGTCTGCCTGCGTGGACGTCGATTTTGCCGCCACTTCTTGCGATTGCCCTGGCCCTACTGTTCCGTCACGTTTTGGTCGCGCTCGCTTTGGGGGTGTGGCTCGGCGCATTCCTGATCTCCGGACTATCCCCGTGGAGGTCGTTCGCGCGGTTGCTCGACACGTATGTCGTCAACGCGATCGCCGATCGGGGGCATGCCTCGATTCTGGTATTCAGTCTGTTGCTGGGCGGGATGCTCGGGCTGATGACGCAAAGTGGCGGTACGAAGGGACTGGCTTCCTTGGTGAGCACCGATGCAACGAGTCGCCGGCGCGGGCAATTGACCACATGGTTCCTTGGGTTGCTCGTCTTTTTCGACGACTACGCCAACTCGCTCCTGGTGGGCTCCTCGATGCGCCCGGTGAC
>QMMB01000427.1 GCA_003647035.1 Deltaproteobacteria bacterium
CGACGACATGCTCCGCAAGGTGCTGCTCGAGCGCGAGGAGCTTCTGCGAATCGGTCACCAACAGCCGCTCGACCGGAACGCGCGCCTTCTCTGCGACGACCTGTGCCACGGCTTTGCGATCGACGACCGAGCCACCCCGCCGACGCGTTCGTGCGCCCGCCAAATCTAAGAGACCGATCGCCTTGTCGGGAAGTGTCTGCTCCGGCATGTATCGCACGGAGAGCTCAACCGCAGACTCGACCGCCGCCGGTTCGTACGCGATGCCATGGTGAACCTCGTAGCGCGGCGCGATCCCGCGCAGAATCTCGATTGCATCCTCGGGAGCCGGCTCTTCGATGTGAATCGGCGAGAAGCGACGCGCGAGGGCCGCGTCTCGCTCGACGTACTTGCGGTACTCGACATCGGTGGTCGCGCCGATGCACGGTAGCTCACCCCGCGCCAACGACGCCTTGAGCTCATGCGCGAGATCGTCCGGCGCGTCTCCTCCGATGAACAGCGTGTGCACCTCATCGATGAAGAGCACGATCTTGCCGTTCGCCCGCTTCACCTCGAACTGTAACTGCCGCATCCGCTCTGAAAGCGCGCCGCGCACCCCTGTACCCGAAACCAACCCCCCGGCGGAAAGCTCGACGAGGATTGTGCCCTCGAGCCCACGCACCCCTTGGCCGCCTTGCGCCAATCTTCGCGCGAGCCCTTCGACGATCGCGGTCTTACCCACGCCCGGCGGCCCCACGAGAATCGGATTGTTCGAGCGCCTACGGGCCAACACGTCGAGGAGTCGCTCGATCTCGTCGTCACGACCGATCACCTCATCGATACGCCCCAGCGAAGCCATCTCCGTCAGGTTGCGTCCGAGCTTGGCAAGCATCGGATACTTGCCGGCATCGAGAGCGAATGGCGACGACGACGGAACGATCAGCTCGTCTTCGGGCGTCTCGAGAGGCGCCTCGATCGGCGCTTCGATCATGGGCTCATCTTTTGGTTTCTCGACACGCAGCTCGATCAGCGGTGCGGACTCCACCGCTCGGCGCGCGGACGGACGTGAGGGCTTCGCCTCGGGCCTGGCCCCGAGCGACGCGGCGGGTCTAATGTACGTAGAGGTTGGCGCCGTGTGTGGATCTTCGGGCTGAAGGGCACTCTGCACCGCCTGTTGGACACTCCGGGAGCCCGCGCCGATCAGTTCGAGGCTACGATGGGCAGCACTCCGGGAGTCACGCACGATGGCGAGGAGCAGGTGCGCCGGGAGCACCTCCACAGCCCCGCTGGCCTTGGCAAGCCGATACGCGCGCTCCACCGCTCGTTCGAGCGCGCTCGTCGGTTCCAAGTCCACCACGCGAAGCGCGCTCAGGAGATCGCTCTCCCTCACCCCGAGCTCGGATAGGAGCTTCCCCATCGGGCCCGCGGCCTGCAGCATGACGAGCAACAGATAGGCCGTAGACGGGCTTTGCGCCCGCCTCTGCGCCTCGCGCTGCGCGCGCGCGACCAGTCCTTTGACACCCCCACCGACCGTCGTCATCGAGCTCCGTTCCTGGGTCGGAGTTAGCGGTCACCGCCTTGGGGCACAACTTTTCGGTGCGCGCCACGGCGACGGGGAGTCAAAATCCTACATTTGACTACCTTATCACCCTGTCACTGTAAAGTTCCAGTTGATAGGCTGATCCTGGACCACAACCCAGGAGCAAGCTGTGAATCTACGCCTCGCACTCGTCGCAACCACCTTGGCAGCGATCGTTTCGTCGGTGACCCCTTGGCAGGGCGCCGACGCCGCACAGGGCCTCAAGGCGCGGATCTATCTCACACAAAAAGGGGTTCCCCGCTCACTCTCCGAGTCGGGTGTCATTCGCTTCGCTCAGTCGCACAAGGCCACGCGCCTTCGCGAAACCAGTGATGTCCCGGTCGAGGACCGGCAGTGGCGGGCGACCTTGGTGGCCAACTTCAACAGGCCGGTGGGCGACTCCGAGTTCGAGGTCCTGTTCTACGACATTCAGACCGCGGAACGAAGGTTCATCGCCCCGACGATGACGGTCTTCCTCAGCGATCGGAATCAGCGCACGATCGTCCACAAGCTGCGGCTCAATCGCCCTCAGTTCGAGCCCAATCGGCGCCTCGAGATGGTGGTCACGGTCCGGCGGCAAGAGGTCGGTCGTTACCGCTTTCAAATTCTCGGGGACAGGGTACAACACAGCGGCGAAGTCACCTTTTCGGATGACGAAGCCCGCTGAGTAGTGCCAAGCCTCAATGATGTCACCAAGAGGGCCCGCAAAGGCTCCCTCGACCCGGTTTACGTTCTGGTCGGAACGGAGCGCCTCCTCATCGAGCGCACGGTCGAAACGGTACGTAAAGCGGTCGACTCGATGGGCGCGCACGGTTTCAACATCGACGTGTTCGACGGCAAAGGCCTCGACGCCGGACGCGTGATCTCGGCGGCGCGCACGCTCCCCATGATGGCGGATACACGCCTGGTACTGCTGCGCCACGTCGATGCAATGACGCCCACCGAGCAGACGAATCTCGCGCAATACCTGAGCGATCCCTGCGATTCCACGTGCTTGCTCGTCACTGCGACCAAGCTCGACGGTCGCGCCAAGCTGTCCAAAGCAGCAAAGAAGGCGGGCGTTCTCATCGAAGCAAAGCCGCTTCGCGGACGCGAGCTGCGGGAGTTCATCCGCGCAGAAGCCACCGCGCGAGAGCACAATATCGCGCCGCAAGCGATCGAGGCGCTACTCGACGCTGTGGGGGACGATCTCGCCGCGATCGACGACGCCGTGGAACGGCTGTCGCTATTCGTCGGCGCTGGGCAGCGCATCGACGCGGACGCCGTGATGATGTGCGTGACGCGCATCCGCGTAGAATCGATTTGGAGCCTGGTCGATGCCATCGGGCTCAAGGACCGCCGCAAAGGCGTCGCCGCCGCGCAATCGCTCCTCGACGATCGCGAGCCACCGCTCCGGCTGCTCGCCATGGTGGCGCGACAGCTGCGAATCGTCGCCCGCATGCGCGAAGCACTGTCCGATGGCCTGCGGCCCCAAGACGCCGCCAAACGTGCTGGCGCTCCACCGTTCAAAGCCGGCGACCTCACCGAGTCGGCCCGCCGGTTCACCGCAGCCAGTCTCGGAGACGCGTTCATGCTCATCGCGCAAACCGATCGCGCGCTCAAAGGCAGCAAACGCCCGCCGGACGTGATCCTGCAGGACGCCGTGCTCCGGCTCTGCGCGGACGATCGCGGACGGCTCTAGAGCGCGTTGACCTGGCGGGTCAGCCTGGAAATGTAGCGCGAGCCGGTCTTGCGGTGGAAAATGCCCTTCGAAACCGCGCCGTCGATTCGGGTCACAGCTTCGATGAGCGCCTTCTTCGCGGAGGCGGAATCGCCCGCCTCAACGGCGGCGCGGACGCGCTTGACACAGGTGCGCACGTAGGTGCGGATCTGCCGGTTGCGCGCGGTGCGCTTGACTGTCTGACGGACTCGCTTTTTTGC
>QMMB01000428.1 GCA_003647035.1 Deltaproteobacteria bacterium
CGGAGTTTTCCAGTGTGGTGGAGACATTGTGCGGGTGTTCAGCCACGACTGCGATGTGCGGAACCGAAGCGCCGTGTCTCGCCGAATTGGGGCTGCAGACGCTCGGCCTTGGTGCGGGCGATATCGCGGTGGCGCACCAGCCTGACGAATATGTCACCATGGCGGCTATCGAGCGTGCCACCGACGTGTACGCAAGTCTGATTCAACGTTTCTGTATCGAGTCCTCATGAGCCCCAAAATCGACCCATTCGTCCAACACTTCCGAGGGAGCGCGCCGTACATCCACGCGCACCGTGGGCGGACGTTTGTGATCATGTTCGGGGGTGAGGCCGTGGCGTCGAAAGCTTTTCGGACGCTCCTCTACGATGTAGCGCTATTGCACTCGCTCGGTGTGCGGGTCGTGCTGGTGGCCGGCGCGCGTCCTCAAATCGACGAGGCACTGTCCCGGCGGGGAGCGGAGCCCCGGTTCGAGGGCGAGCTGCGCGTGACCGACGATGTGGCGCTGCAATGCGTGAAAGAGGCAGTCGGCGCCACCCGGGTCGAGCTAGAGGCGCTCTTGTCGATGGGCTTGCCGAACTCCCCGATGGCTGGCGCGCGGCTTCGGGTAGCGACGGGCAACTTCGTGATGGCGCAGCCGGTCGGTGTCGTAGATGGCGTCGACTATCAGCACACCGGCAAGCCGCGGCGCGTGGATGCCGAAGCGATCCGGCAGCGGCTCGATGACGGCGCTATCGTCGTGCTGACACCGATCGGGTATTCCGCGACCGGCGAGGCGTTCAACATCAGCAGTCATGACGTGGCAGCGGCGACCGCGATCGCCCTCGGGGCCGACAAGTTGATTGGCTTGCTCGAAGGCGAGGGTGTGCTCGATGCCGAGGGGCTGCCCCCGTCACAGCTCACTCCGCACGAGGCCGAGCAGTTGCTTCGTTCTGGGCCCGGCCTGGGTCACCACGCGGAGCGCCATGTGGCCGCCGCGATTCAGGCGTGCCGGGGCGGAGTGCCGCGCGCGCATCTGGTCGCGCGCCAAAGCGACGGTGCGCTCCTCCGGGAGCTCTTCACCCGTGACGGCGTGGGTACGATGGTAACCTCCGAAACATTCGAAGGGGTCCGGGCGGCGGCTCAAGGTGACGTCGGCGGCATTCTCGCCCTGATCGAGCCGCTCGAAGAGCAGGGTATCTTGGTGCGCCGCTCGCAAGAGATGCTCGAAAACGACTTCGATCGCTTCACGGTCATCGAGCGGGACGGGATGGTTGTCGCGTGCGCCGCGCTCTACCCGTATCCGGACGATGCGATCGCCGAGTTGGCCTGTCTGGTCGTGCACCCGGACTACCGCACATCGGGCCGGGGCGATCAGCTTCTGCAGTATGTCGAACGGCAATGCGATGCGCAGGGTCTGCGCCGCGTGTTCGTCCTGACGACGCAGACTTCGCACTGGTTCCGGGAGCGCGGCTTCGAGAATTGCGAGCTGGACGATCTGCCCAAAATTCGGCGCTCGGCTTACGACCAAAGCCGCCGTTCGAAGATCCTGCTCAAACCGCTTGGCTGACGCATCTGCGCCAAAGCATTGTGCTTTCCGTTCGTGCTTGGAGAGGCGCGCGAATCGTGCTACTCGTCCTCGAATTCGCCTAAACGGGACTTGATTCGTCCTTGATACACGCAAAATGAAGCAGGCTGAGCTCAATCCACCCCTTCAAGCGGAAGCCCCTCCCGCAGACGCGGAGATGGAGGAAATCGTCGCTCAGGAGGAGAAAGTCCTCGCGCGCGTGCATCGGACCGCCCGATCGAGGCGTCCGGCCAGCCGAGGGCAGCTCATCGACTACGACGCGGAGCTGATCGCACTCCGAGACCAGATCGGTGAGGCGCGGCTCGAGGACATCCCGCCGCTGGTCGAAGAGATGGAGCGGCTTCAACAGGTGGCGCAGCGTCGAGCGAAGGTGACCGAAGGTGCCGTCGATCGGTCGTCGCCGTACTTCGGTCGGATGATCCTCGAGGAGGAGGGCCGCAAGCGCGAGATCTTGATCGGCCGCAGCACGTTCCTCGATCCCAAGACGGGCGTGCGCATCGTCGATTGGCGGGACGCGCCGGTGAGCCGGGTCTACTACCGCTGCGAAGAGGGCGACGACTACGATGAGATCTTCGGCGACCGTGAAGTCGAAGGTGAAGTGCTGCTTCGACGAAATTTGTCGATCACCACTGGTAAGCTGCGACGCATTGGCACGCCGCAGGGCACCTTCCGGCGCTCACGCGACGACTTTTGGCGGCGAATGGCCGATATGTCGACAAAGCTTTCGGGCGGGCAGGGCGCGGCGATGCGTCCCGAGTCGCATCATCGGCCCGGCCAGCTCGGGATCGGCGACGAGGAGCTGCGCGAGGACAAACATCTCTCGGAGATCACGGCGCTCATCGACCCCCGGCAGTTCGAGTTGATCAGCCAGCCCACGTCGGGGCTCGTGGTCATTCAGGGCGGCGCCGGTAGCGGCAAGACCACGATTGGGCTTCATCGCCTCGCGTACCTCGCATTTCAGGACCCGCTGCGGTTCCGCTCGGATCAGATGCTGGTCATCGTCTTCAATGACGCGCTGGTCCGATACATTTCACGCGTCCTGCCTGCCCTGGGCGTCAGTGACATGCGGGTCCAGACCTTTCAGCGGTGGGCCGAGCAGCAACGACGCCGTCACCTTCCGAAACTGACCACGCGATACGTGGAGGACACGCCCACGCACGTGGTGCGGATGAAGAAGCATCCCGCGATGCTGCGCGCGATCGATGACTACGTGGCCGACCTGACCGCTCGGATCGAGCAGGAAATCCTCGAAGAAGCCAAGCGGGGTGAGGGCGGCGCTCTGGTGACGCGCACGTGGCGTGGCACCGCGGCCGAGCCCCTTGGCGTGCGGCTCGATGTGCTTTCCCAGTGGCTCCAAGATCGCGACGGCAACGCCCAGCAAGTGGAGATTGGGATCCGGCATGCCGTGGGGCGCATCTGCCAACGCTGGTCGTCGCGAACGAAAGACGTCGTGACTGCGTGGGCCGACCTCGTGACGGACCGTCAGCGGCTCGTCGATACGTTTGCTCGTTGGGCGCCCGATGCGCTGAGCGACAAGCAAATCGAGTGGGCGCATTCCTGGTGCAGCCGGCATTCGATCCGCGTGTTGACGGCGTACGAAGATGCCATCGAAGAGGACGACGAGTCGCCCACCCGCAGTGTCGGCGTCGACGGCCTTGAAGAGGATGAGCCGGCGGAGCTCGATCGCGAGGATGACGCGCTCTTGCTGCGGCTCTTTCAAACACTCCGCGGCCCGCTGTCAGGCAGACGCGCGGCTCTCGCCTATGAACACATTTTTGTCGACGAGGCGCAGGACATGAGCACCCACGCCTTCGCCCTCCTGCGGGCGGTCATCCCCGAAGAGCGCCCGGATGACTTATTCATCGTCGGCGACGGCCACCAGCGCATCTACCGCAAGCGCGTCGTGCTCTC
>QMMB01000429.1 GCA_003647035.1 Deltaproteobacteria bacterium
ACTCGCGTTTCGGGCATTGGAATCGCGGCGGTGGACTTGATCGATGTCATCTAAGCTTCAAAAGCGCGCTGCTAGCGAGTCGATGCTCTTCCTCGCGTTTGCCGGCGGCATCCTCATCCTCCTCAATGTCCTGGTGGCGTACTTCCCTTCGCCTCGCGTGGACCTCACCCGGAACGGACTGTTCTCGTTGGCCGATGGGTCTGAGCGGCTCGCTTCGAATCTGAACGACCGCCTCGAGATCACGGCGTACTTCACGGAAAATCTCCCGCCTCCATTCAACGCCACCGAGCGCCAGGTGCGCGATTTGCTCTCCGAGTACGCCGCCGTGTCGGGCGGCCAGATCATTGTCACGTTCGTCAATCCGGACGACGAGGCGAAGCAACAGGCAGCACGGGCCGATGGTGTGCAGCCGGTCGCCCACCAAAAGATCGAGGAAGACCAGGTCGCGGTCGTTGAAGGTTACCGAGGCATGGTCCTTCATTACCTGGACGAAACGCGGACGATTCCCGTCATCCAGGATACGATGGGGCTCGAGTATATCGTCACGTCCGCGATCAAGGAGCTGGTCGGGGAGCGCAAGCCAGTCGGCATCGTCGGCGGTCATGCGGGCCCAAGCCTCGCGCAGGGGCTCACGAGTCTGAAGTCCGTTCTGAAGCTCTACGACGTCCGGGAAGTCGACGCGACGCAGGAAATCGATACGGGACTGGCGGCGCTGCTGATCATCGGCCCACAGGAACCGTTCAGCACCGATGAGCTACGGCGAATCGATCAGTTCGTCATGCGTGGTGGCTCGCTGGGCGTCTTCGGCGGAGCGCTTGCGATAGATCTCGCCGGGCAAACCGGGCCGTCCGGTCGATCGGTGGACTCGCGCCTGGACGGCCTGCTCAGCGCCTGGGGTGTTCGACTCGTCTCGAAGATCGTGGCCGACGCGCAGTGCAGTCGCGCACCGATGCGGGGACCGATGGGCTTTCAGGTGCTCGTACCCTACCCGCCGATTCCGTTGCTCCAACTCACCGAAGAGCAGCTGGAGCATCCCGTCATGTTCCGGCTCGCGTCACCGATGCTTCCGTTCGTTGCGCCGCTCGAAGTCAGCGACGCGCCGGCCGGGGTACAAATCACGGTTTTGGCGAGCTCGTCCCAGGACTCGTGGACGATGTCGGGACCCACGATCTCCCTCGAGCCTCGCAACCCACGGGATTGGCAGATGACCTCGGACGCAGGCCCGTTCACCTTGATGGTCGCCATCGAAGGCGAGCTGCCCTCGGCGTACGTGGCACCCATGGACGAGAAGAGCCCGAACGCGATTCAGGCTCCAACCAGCGCTGAAGGCGACGTACGAGTGCTGGTCTCGGGAACGAGCTCGTTCCTCGAGGACGCCTTCATGCCGCCGCCGACGCAACAGGGTGATATTCAAATGAACGCTGCTCTGGCGCTGGCGCTCAACGCAATCGACTGGTTGGCAGCCGACTCGGACTTGATCGCGATCCGCGCTAAAACCGTCGAAGAACCTGCGCTCGACATCCCGGACTCGGTGCTCGCCGCAGAGAACACCGCCCGCGCCGCCGCAGAAGAGGGGGACCAGGAGGGTGTGAACTCGGCGCTCGGCGAACGCAGGGCGGCGATCGCATCTTGGGACGCCAAGAGGCGCGCATACCGCTGGGTCAACACGCTCGGCATTCCGTTCCTCGTCGCCTTGTTCGGTCTGTTCCGGTGGCGACAACGCTCGAACAAGAAGAAGACCCTCAAACTCTAAGCAAGGGGAAGACTCGCAATGCAATGGCGAAAGAACCGTATTGCCATCGGAGGAGTGGCGTTTTTCGCGCTGCTCGGCCTGACACTCTGGGCCGTAGGCAGCAGGGACGATCAGCCGACCGGCTTGGGAGAGCTCCCGTCGATCGAGCTCGACAAAGAGGCGATCACTTCGCTGGAGATCATTCGGCCTGAGAATGAGCGCGTCGTGCTGTCCAACGTCGGTGGAGTGTGGCGCGTGACCGAACCGATGGACGCCGCCGCAGACAAGAGCAACGTCGAGTCGGCACTCAATCGGCTGGCCGATCTTCAGGTCGCGCGCGTCGTGGCAACCCGGCCCGAGAACTACGAGCGGCTACAGGTCGATGAGGCGAGCGCCGTGCTGGTAGTCGCGAAGGCCGGCGAAGACACGCTCGCGAGGCTCATGATCGGCAAGTACGGCAACGGTATGACGATGCTTCGAATCGACGATCACACCGAGGTCTTCGGCGCGCGCGGCTCGATGCGCTACGCGTTCGACCGGGAGCTCAAGTCCTGGCGAGACCGAATGGTCGTCAGCGTCGACGCAGCCAACGTCCAGACGATTCGCTTCGAAAGCGCGAACGGAACCTTCCAATTCCAGAGAGAAGCCGATGGCTGGAAGGTCTTAGAAGGTCAGGAGGCTTTGGAGGATTTCGATCCCAAGCAGGTGACGGGTCGACTATCGACGGCGGCTCGCTTGACCGCATCCGACTTCGCTCCCGAAGATACATCCGCCGCTCGAGCGGGGCTCACTGAGCCGCAGGCCACCGTGACGCTTACACTGGCGGGCGACCGGAAACCCATCGTCCTCGAGCTCGGCGCGAGCACCGAGCAAGCGCGCGAGCTCTACCTGCGACGTCAGGGCGAACCTACGATCTACGTGATCTCGCAATACCTGGCCGACAGGTTGCGGCCCGATGCGAAAACCTTCGAAACCCCGGAGGCGCCACCCGCTCCCCCGCCCGCGATGCCGAGTGCGCCGCCCGGAGGCGGACAGCAGCCCCAGCTTCCTCCGGAAGTCATGAGGCAACTCCAGGAGCAGATTCGCACTCAACAACAACAGCAGTAGCCGTCCTAGTGGACGGCGCTCAGTCGCCATCCGGCGACGATGACTGCGCCCCAACCGACCAAGAAAAACACGCCCCCGATCGGAGTGATGGCGCCCAGTTTGGTCTGCCCGGTGACCGCCATCAGGTAGAGGCTCCCACTGAAGAGGACGACGCCGGCCACGAACGACCAACCGGCCAGCGTGGCCGACGTGCTCGCGCCTCGATGCGCCAGCCACGCGACAAACCCGAGAGCCAGCGCGTGTGTGAGGTGATAGTGCGCAGCCGTGTTCCACCACTCCAGACGCTTCATCCCATCGGGGAGTGACTCCAATCGAGACCGCATTCCGTGCGCGCCAAAGGCGCCCAGCACTACGGCGCTGAAGCCGAGCACCCCCGATAGAACGATGAAGATCCGGGTCATGGCCGCCTATGATGGGTCAACTCGCGCGCCGCGACCACCCCCCTCGCTAGCACCTGGCAAGCGAACGGGCTAGGCTTGGCCGGCCACCGGGCCTATTGGAGCCGCGACTCGGAGATGACTGCAGATTTCGGCGTAAACCAAGGGCTGGTCGAAGAGCAGTTTCTCAAGTGGGTAGGCAACCCTCTTGCAGTAGCCGAAGCCTGGCGCACGTACTTCGACAGCCTCGAGCCGAGC
>QMMB01000430.1 GCA_003647035.1 Deltaproteobacteria bacterium
CTTCGAGGAAGGGCTTCAAGATTGGAAACCCGAGCTGCAACGCGAGGCCTGCGAGGTTTCCCCCATCGCCTGCAATGAGCTGCTGCGTGGTGTCACCTTGGCTGTCGACCTCGTCATAGGCGGCATTGAGTTGACGGTTTACGGCGTCCTGAGAGCTATCGTCTTCTTCGTCCTGAGCACCAAACTCCGGAAGGATGATGCGTTCGACGATCCACTCGCACTCGAAACCCTCGACCGGCGCGTGCTCACAACACGAGTCGGTGTCCTTCTTTTCGATGGCAGGCAACCCTTCGATCGCGATGATCTGCTCGATCTCTCCCATCTTGCAGCGCGCGAGCGTCGCCGCCACGTTTTGCCGTCGAGCGCGCGCGGCGATATTCGCGGCGCCGACCTCGCTCGAAAAGATCGCCGTCAAAGAGAGGCCGAGGATCGCGACCGCGATCATGACTTCCAACAAGGTGAAGCCCCGGACGCTCATATCGAATCCTCGACGTCGCCTTCATCGTCGAGCTCGTCCAGCGGCTCGAAGGCGAAATTGTGAATGCGCGCGTTGCCTGTGAGGGGGTGAATCTCGACGCTATAGACTGTCTCGCTCGAGTCGTTCAGTTGGATGACCGCGTGCTCCGTCAGACCGCCGGGGAAGAAATAGACCGAGCCTTCGCCGTCTGTCCGCTTGTCCGTCTCGTGCGGGCTGATCAATGCTTGAATCGAAATGCCGTCGCCGACTGGCTGAGCCGTGTATCGCTTTAGGATCGTTCCACGTTGGTTCGTGATGGGGCCAAATGGTGAGCTCGGCCGAACGGGGTCCAGCGGTTTCTCGAGCCGGGCTCGGGCCAGGTCCCATGGGTCGACGGCTTGTCCCGGATCGGCTTCGAGCTGCTCGTCGGTGGCAAGAGTCACCGGCGTGGCGGTTTCCTCGATGGCCATCGTGTTCTTTTCGAAGTCGAAGACCAGGCGCGTCGTGGTGCCTTGCGTGAGTGACCGGCTGTAGGCAAAACGGGCCGCACTCATGACTTTGAAAGCGGATGATCGGAGCCGAGCCCGCGTGACGGCGCCCAAGCCGAACGTTGCTCCTGTGACCACCCCCGCAATGATCGCGATCACCAGAATCACCTCGATGAGGGTGAAGCCGCGTTTCGCTGTGGATGTGGCGCGTCGGAGCATGAGCCGTTAGATGTCGTCTTCGGTGCTGAACTCGAGGTCGGGTCCCGCCGAGAACACGCTGATGTCACCGTCTTCGCAGCTGATCTGATACGGGGTTTCCCACGCGTCCGTGGTCCGACGGCTTCCGTCGAGGTACCGCTCGCTGATGAGATCTTCGACCGATGGGCAGCCTCTCGGGTTGTCCGCCACGTAGAGCATCGCGGCGGAACGCAGCGCGTGAGCGTCGGTCTTGGTGGTCTTGATCTTCGCCTTTTCCAGCTGCGGTAGCAGAGCCACTGCCACGCCGCCGGCCATCATCGCGAAGATCGTGATGACGATCATGATCTCGATGAGCGTGAAGCCACCTTGGTTCCCCGAGAGGGCCAATTGCGGTCGTCGGCGTGTATCATTCGTGTTCGGCATGGAGCCTCCAGTTGGGTTCATTGAATGTTGTCGTCCTTCAAAAGCGAGCCGCTCGGGCCCGCAGAAATCACTTCTGCTTCCTCTTGGAAGTAGCCGGGGCAACGGATTGAAAGGGACCGTCCCCATCCGTCCTTTGGCATGGTGTCGAGGTAGTGTTTTTGAGAGAGGGGCGGGTGAAGCAACTCCGCATTGGAGCCCGGGCACCGGCCCACGTCTGCCTGAAAACGATCGATCGCCTGTCTCACTTGAGCGATTGCAACTCGGGTGTCGCGCACCTGGACCCGATGCCGCGCGTACCGCGTGAAGCCCATCACGAGGATGACCATCGCTGCCAGTCCCAATAGTGCCTGCCATCGGGTGTTGTGGATCAAGCCGCGCCAGCGCCCGCCGCGCCTCTCCCAGGGCAGCGACACTCTTGTTTTTTGTCTTCGTCGAGCCACCCTTCCTCCTCATTGAATCATCTCGTTGAGCTGAAGCAGCGGCATGAGAATCGCGAACGCGATGCCGCCCACGACAACACCCATGAACACGATCATCAACGGCTCGAGGATCGATGTCATAGCCCCGACTCGAACTTCGATCTGTTGATCGTAGGAGTCGGCGACGTGTATGAGCATTTCCTCCAACTGACCCGAGCGTTCACCCACCGCGATCATATGGGTTACCATGGGCGGGAATCGGCCTGCCTGCCGCAGCGGCTTGGCGATGCCTTCGCCCTCGCGAACGCTCGCGCGCGCCTCTTCGACGACCCTCTTGAGTTCCGTGTTGTCGAGCACGTTGCGCGTGATGTCCATGGCCGTGAGCACGGGGACGCCGCTGCTGAGGAGCGTCGCCAGCGTCCGAGCAAACCGGGCCACGGCGACCATGATCAACAGGGGCCCAAAGAGGGGGACCTCGAGCAAGAAGATGTCCCACTTCTTGCGGCCTTGCTCGGTCGCTTTCCACCGTCGGAACCAATAGATGCCGCCGCCTATGAGCGCCGCGATGAGCCACCAGTAGTCGCTGAAGATATCGCTCACGGAGATGAGCAGCCTGGTGTACCAGGGGAGAGTTTGGTTGAAATTCTCGAAAATAGCGGTGACCTTCGGCACGACGACCGACATCATCAAGAAAAGGATGAGGACGACGACGACCGCCATGACGACTGGATAGGCCATGGCGCCACGAACTTTGCTCTGAAGGCGGGTCTGATCGTCCAAGAACTCTGCGAGTCGCCCCAGGACCTCCTCGAGCGTGCCCGACGCCTCCCCCGCAGCGACCATGTTGACGTAGAGCGTGAGGAAGATCTTAGGGTGCGCCTTGAGCGCGTCTGCCAGGGTGCTTCCCTCGTTGACCTGATTGCGCGTGTCGGTGAATGCGGCCTTTAGTTCCGGGTGGTCGAGTTGCTCGATCAACGCGCTCAGGGCCTCGACCAACGGAACGCCGGCGCGCAGCAACACGGCGAGCTGCCGGGTGGAAATGGCCACGTCCATCGGTGTGACGCGTCGAAACAGCCGCCCAAGATCGATGTCGCGCGCGGCCTTTTTCGCCGCCTCCGATTGCTCGAGGATTTCCGTCGCCAGGATTCCATCCCGCTTGAGCACGGTGCGGAGCGCTTTGGCGCTGTCGGCGTCTCGGGAACCCTTGACCGCCTTGCCCCGTGCGTCGATGCCTTTGTACGCGTAGACGCCCATGCCTTAGACCTCGGCGGCCTGTGTCGCGGCGAGCACCTCTTCCACGCTCGTGACACCCGCCACGACCTGGCGTGCGCCGTCTTCGCGTAGAAGTCGCATTCCTTGTTGCTGGGCGACACGTTGGATCGTTTGCGCAGCGCTGTTGTTGAGGATCTCGCGTCGCAGGGGCTCGTCGATCATCATGAGCTCGAAGATTCCGATTCTGCCACGATAGCCTGTGTTGCCGCACGC
>QMMB01000431.1 GCA_003647035.1 Deltaproteobacteria bacterium
CAAGGCGGGCAAGGGCCAGGACGTGTTCTTCGAATTCATCGACGGCATCAACACGAACCAACCGTTTGATGATCTGAATGGCGAGGACGTGAGGCGGACGGTTTGGGACGACATGGTTGCGATCACCGAACGCCACAACGCCCCCGGACGGTTCACCTCGTTCATCGGTTGGGAATGGACGTCTACTCCCAACGGCAAGAACCTCCATCGCGTGGTCTTCATCCCTCAGGGAGGCGACGTCGCCTCGAAGTTCATTCCTTACAGCTCCTTCGACAGCAACAAACCCGAAGATCTCTGGGCATGGCTCGAGGAGACCTCGTCGCGTACAGGCGCAACGTTCACCGCCATCCCGCACAACTCGAACATCAGCGGCGGCTTGATGTTCAACGACGTCGACAGCGAGGGCCGACCCATCACCGCTGAATACGCCCGCACTAGAATGAAGTGGGAGCCCGTCATCGAAGTCACGCAGATCAAGGGCGACTCCGAAACCGACCCCATCCTGTCGCCCACCGACGAGTTCGCCGACTTTGCGCCGTTCAAGCACATGCTCGACTCGGAATCGCTGAAGTCGGGCGCAGAGCCTCAGCCTGAGCCAGGCGACTTCGCACGCGCCGCCCTTGGACGAGGCCTGCAAATCGAAGCCAAGGTGGGAATCAATCCTTACAAGTTCGGGATGATCGGCTCGACCGATTCGCATACGGGAATGGCCTCCGCCGAGGAAAACAACTTCCATGGCAAGACCGCCTTTGATTCGACGCCGGCAAACAAATTCAACTCGTTTCTCGACATCAAGGGCTAAGGCGCCGACATGTCCGCCGCGGGGCTCGCGGGCATCTGGGCAGAAGCAAACGACCGCCGCGCCCTCTTCCAAGCTTTCCAACGCAAAGAGGTCTACGCGTCGACCGGTCCGCGCATTCGCGTCCGCTTCTTCGGAGGCTGGGGTTTCTCCGACGACGACGCCGCAAAGAAGGACATCGCACAGATCGGCTACGCCAACGGCGTGCCCATCGGCGGCGATCTCACGCAAGCGCCCGAGGGCAAAGCGCCTCAAGTCCTGGTCTACGCCATCAAGGGTCCGCGAGGCGCAAACCTCGACCGGGTTCAGGTCGTCAAGGGCTGGCTCGGCGAGGACGGGGCGGCCGAAGAAAAAGTGTACAACATCGCCTGGTCGGACGATCGCAAGCTCGACGACGACGGCTCGCTCACGCCCGTCGGCAACACGGTCGACCTGGCCACCGGCGCGTACACGAACGACATTGGCGACGCACAGCTATCGGTCGTTTGGCAAGACCCCGAGTTCGATCCCTCCGCACGCGCCTTCTACTACCTGCGAGTCCTCCAGATCCCAACTCCGCGCCACACACTGTACGATGCCATCGCCCTGGGCATGGACCCCGAAGAGACGGGCCACCCCTCGACAATCCAGGAGCGCGCCTACTCCTCCCCCATCTGGTACACCCCCTAACTCGACAGGGGGGACGGTCCCCTTTGTGAAAGGGTTGGCTTCTCGTGAAGAGGTTTCTCAAAGAGCCGTTGGTCCACTTCCTCGCGGCGGGGCTCGCCCTGTTCGTGCTGTTTGGTCTCGTCAATCGAGACGGGCCGGAAGCTGATCCGAACGTCGTCATCGTAGACCAGGACGTGCTGCTCACCTTCGTTCAATATCGGATCAAGGCGTTCAACCTCACCCTCGCGAAGCAGAAGCTCAACTCGCTGTCCGACGACGAGCTGCAACGGCTCATCGATGATTACGTGCGCGAAGAGGTCCTGCACCGCGAGGCGCTTCAACTTGGCCTGGGTGAGAACGACTACGTCATCCGGCGTCGACTCGTGCAGAAACTCGAGTTTATCACCGAAGGTTTCGCCGAGGTCGGCGCGCGAATCGATCAACCGGCACTCCTTCGTTACTTCGACGCGAACAAGGGTGACTACTACGTGGAACCGTTCGCAACGTTCGCACACGTCTTCTTCGACACCGATAATCGGCCGCGTGAAGAGGCTCGCGAGGCCGCAGAAAAAAAGCTCGTCGAGCTCAATCGAAAAGGCGTGCCGTTCGCCGAGGCACCGCAGCACGGTGACCGTTTTCTCTACCACGTGAACTACGTCGAACGGACGCCGGAGTACGTCGCCAGCCACTTCGGGGTCCCGATGGCCGAGGCTGTGTTCGGGCTCGAGCCGAATGACCTGATATGGCGGGGCCCTTTCGACTCTCCGTACGGCGTGCACCTGGTCATGTTGACGACGAGCGAACCGGGACGGGAGCCCGAGCTGTCGGAGCTCGAAGGACGCATTCGCGAAGACGCACGCCGCGCGATGATTCGGGAAGAGACCGACGCAGCCATCGCCGACGTCGTCGGGACCTATGACGTGCGGGTCGTTTACGAACGCGAGGATGTTGCCGAACCGCGCGGCGAGGGCGCGGTGAACCGGTGACTCGTGTTGTACTGCTGGCGCTCGGACTCGCCGCCGGGGCCGTGTTCGCCCTACCCGCGGAGGCACACGAAAGCCGTCCCCTCTACATCGAAGTCTCGGAAAAAGCGCCGCTGACATTCTTGGTGCGATGGAAGATCCCGCCTTCGGTGAAGGTGCGCAATGCGCCTGAAGTCTCCATGACGAATGAATGCATGGCGACGACCCCGAGACCCGCGGCAGGCGCCGGGCGAGGCAACCTCCGGTACCGGAGCTTTCGATGCGAAGCGGACCCGGCCGGAACCGCTCTGCGAATCCACTACCCTCTATTCAACCCGTCGGTGTCCACGTTGGTTCGCATCTCCAGGCTGTCCGGCGAGACGCATTCACTCGTGGCCTCCCCGGACGATCGCGAAGTCATCATTCCTGCGGTCGAAAGCTTTGGCAGTATCGCGCGCGACTACCTCACCTTGGGCGTGCAACACATCCTCGGAGGCTACGACCATCTCCTGTTCCTGGTGTGTCTCCTGCTCATCGCAGGGACGGGCCGGCGAATCCTCGTCACAATCACTGGCTTCACGATCGCGCATTCGGTCACCCTCGCACTCAGCGCCCTCGGCGTGGTTCGTGTCCCCGTTGCGCCGGTCGAAGCTGCGATTGCGCTGAGTATCGTCTTCTTGGCCGTGGAGATCGTGCGCGGAGACCCCGACAGCCTGACTTACCGCTACCCCATCGCGGTCGCTGCGTCGTTTGGCTTGCTTCACGGTTTCGGCTTTGCAGCGGTGCTCGGCGAGACTGGTCTTCCTCAAACGGAGATCCCGGCCGCCCTGTTCTTTTTCAATCTAGGCGTGGAGGTCGGACAGATCGCCTTCGTCGTGGGCATCATCTTCGTGTACCAGCTAGCGCGAAGCGCCTTGGGGGCACTCGGCCTACGTGCGCTTGCAGCCGACCGACTGCACCAGCTCCGAACCCCTGCGGCCTACGCTGTCGGCAGCCTCGCTTCACTCTGGATGATCCAGCGCGTCGCCACGTTTTGGACGGGCTAAGTCC
>QMMB01000432.1 GCA_003647035.1 Deltaproteobacteria bacterium
TCAGGTGTCAGCTCTTCTTGCGTGTACCCGGGGTCACCGTCGATCCCCAGTCGCAGGCGATGGTCGGTAGGCATCGGAGGCGGATCCTCGGTCACGGGGGCCAATAAGTTGAGTGAGATTCCCGTTACCTTCGACCGGGTCCCGGATCAGGTCCTGGATCAGGCCCCGGATCAGGTCCAGGGTCCGGCCCAGGGTCGGGTCCCGGATCAGGCCCAGGGTCGGGTCCCGTTCCTCGATCAAGCTCGGTGCTCGAATCGAGTTCCAAAGCCTGAGCGACGCCTAGAGTCGGCAGCACCGCCACTGCTATTAGAATCAGCCCTGCGAGGATTGCTCTCATAGTGAAAGAGGGTACCGCAGGGTTGGCCAAACTCAAAGAGCCGTTGGCGCACGTTCCCGAGTTCAGCTGACGGGATGCAGCAGCGCGCGTCTGGCGCTTCGGTCGATGGCGTCGCGGCTGCGACGGTGGTAGCGTCCGCCCGCTTATGGCGTGGCTATGGAGCCCGCTACGGGGGAGTGAAACGCATGAAGATTGTCTCAAGAAGATTCGCCTTGTTGCTGTGTGCGCTGAGCCCAGCTCTGATGATGACCGGATGCCCAGACGCGCTGTATTGCAACAACGGGGTGTGTCACGGCTACTACTATGACAGCCTCGTTTCGGGATTGAACTACGAGTCGCGGAGCGAGGATGGTGTGACGCACACGGGCGTCACCGGCGAAGACGACGATCCGGGTCGCTTCAGTTACGCGGAGGGAGACACGGTGTCGTTCTCGCTCGGTGATATCAGCCTCGGGCAGAGCGTCGCCAAAGACCGTGTGACTCCCTTCGACCTGGCTGGCCTCGAGGAAGAGGCGATCGGCGGATGCGAAGTCGATGGTGTTTTGCCGGACGACACAGATGCCTTTCGAAGGGTGGTGAATCTCGCAGTCCTGCTCCAGACCTTGGACACCGACGGAGAACACACCGCCGGCATCGAGATCCGCTCCGAGGTTGCGGCGCTGTTCGAGGGCTCGACCGTCGAGCTCGACCAGCCCCGGACAACCTTCCAGGCGGACGCCAAGCTCCGGGCCGTGCTCGAAGAGGCAAACAGCCTCGACCTCTTTTCAGAGACTCGCACGCTCGTGCAACCAGAGGACGCCTTGAGAGCCCTCTACCTGGGCCTCGGCCTCTGCCCCTCCGGCTCCTAACCGCACGTCAGTTCGCCTCTCGGAGACGCGATGTCACCCGGCGACGGTGTCCTCACGCTGGGTACGGGTCGTCGGGGGTGTTCCGGCGGTGCTCATGTGCCTGGTCGGACTGCCCTATTGTGAGAATGGAGTTGTCGTTGTCCCCGGTGTCTTCATGGCCGGCTCCGTCAATCACTTGATCTTGTCGGCCAGGTTGAGAGCGATATCGAGCACTCCGTTGTCCTTCTTGTATTGCTCCCATAGAAGAACCATTTCCTCGACCTTCTCAGGATGTTCGCTGCTGAGGTCGTTAGTCTCCGCGGGGTCTTCCTTGAGGTTGAACAACTCCCATTCGCCCTTACCGAACGGGTGTGGCATCCACAGGATCTTCCAATCGCCAACGAAGAAAGCCTTCAAGCCGAAGAGCTCGTAGCCGACGCGACTCGCTCCCGCGTAGGGTGATTCGGCCGACCCTGCGAACAAGTTCAACACGGAGCCGCCTTGCATCGGTCGAACCTTGCGACCCTCGTACTCTTCAGGATGCGCAATACCAGCCATATCGAGAATCGTCGGCATGATATCCCGCACATGGAAAAACGAGTGATTGATCTTCCCAGGATTGCCAGGCTTGCCGGGGGTTTTGACGAGCAGCGGCGATCGGATTCCTCCTTCCGCGGGAAACGCCTTGAACAATCGGCTTGGGCACATGCTGGCTTGGGCCCAGCCCGGCCCCATCTCGATGTACGAGTTGACGAGTCCGCGGTTTTCGAAGCTGTTGTCGAACGAGCTCAGGTGTTCGTCTGTCTGACCGGGATACGCCGTGGGCAACGCGCCATTGGCGCCGTTGTCCGAAAAGAACAGGATCATGGTGTTGTCGTATTCGCCGATTTGCTTTAGGTAGTCGAACACCCGGTTGATCTGCTCATCCATGTAATCGACCATCGCTGCGTAGACTTCCATGTCGCGGGCTGCGAGTTGTCTCTCCTCGGCGGACATCTCGTCCCACGCTTTCACAGAGGATAAACGCGGAAAGGGCCTGATATCTTTGGGTACGATTCCAAGCTCCTTGAGTCGCTGGAGCCTTTTTTCGCGCAAGACGTCCCAACCTTCATCGTACTTGCCGTTGTATTTTTCGATGTACGATTCGGGCGTATGCAACGGGTCGTGAGGCGCTGTGTATGACAGGTAAGCGAAGAAGGGCTTGCCATCCCCGCGGTCCTGCTCGATCCACTCGAGCAAGCGATCGGTGTAGTACTTAGTCGAATAGAAATCCTCTGGCAGTGCCTCTACCGGCTTGCCGTTGCGTCGGTAGAGCATCGGCTGCGTAGGCGAAAGCGGTTTGCGATCGCTCCAGTGACTCCCTCCGCCCGGCGCGAGAACAAACGTCTCTTCAAAGCCCCTGGCATGCGGGCTGGTTTTCTCGTCGGAGCCGAGATGCCACTTGCCTGCCATATAGGTGTGGTATCCGCCGGTCTTCAAGACTTCTGGTAGGGCGGCGACTTCGAAGTTCAGATATCCGGCGTAACCGGGATGACCCTCCATCTCCGATGTATTGAGCTCCCCCATCGTCCCGATACCCGCCCGATGATTATCCAGTCCGGAAAGCAAGACCGACCGAGTGGGGGAACAGCTCGGCAACACATGAAAGTTGCTCAACCGCACACCCTCTTTCGCCAGATTGTCGAGCGCCGGCGTCGCGATCTCTCCACCAAACGGACCGATATCCGAGTAGCCCAGGTCGTCGGCGACGATCAGCAAAACATTCGGCCTCCTGGGAGGTGCGGTTGCGCGAACCTGGTGACAGCTCACGCATACAACCATCACGGTTGCCGTCCAGACGAGAAGAACGGATTTTCTCATCATGATGCTCCGATAGTAATCACAAGACGATGTTTGTCCCAGGGCATTTCGGTGTCGGACCAGAACCTCAGAAAGCCTCGGTAAGCGCCGAGGTAGACCGTGTTGTCTGGACCGAAGGTGAACGTGCCCCAGATGTTGTTGAACACCTTGCGGTCGTAGTTGCCCTTGCCGAGGGCAGCGCGCTGCACGATGCGTGTCACGTTGTCGTCAAACTCGCCCTTGTTGAAGTAGCCCTTGACGCTGAACACGCGCCAACCCGTGCGAGAGTCGATCGCAGTGAGCACCCAGTCGTGATGCCCGTTGGTGAGCTCGTCTTCGCGTTGGTAGACGTAGATCAAACCCCGGGGTGTCGAAAGCTTCGGCGTCGCTGTCTTCGCATCGATGTGACCCGCCGCAGGCCACCCTTCTCGCTTCATGTACTTGCCGACCCCTTCA
>QMMB01000433.1 GCA_003647035.1 Deltaproteobacteria bacterium
CCCCCCCCGTCAGTGTCAGTGTCAGTGTCAGTGTCAGTGTCAGTGTCAGTGGCAGTGTCAGTGGCAGTGTCGGTGTCGGTGAGCACGGGCGGGGTTGGGTACGGTTGGGGGCGGGCCTGCTGCAGTGCCAGGAACAGCAACGTTCCGCCGGCTACCGCCGCCGGCATGAAAAATAGGTTCACCAGAGGGATGAACAGAAGCAGCGACACCCCGGTGCCGAAGCCTGCGACCGCCGGAAGCTGGCGGCGGGTGAAGGCGACTCTGTCGCGAACGGACCAGTCCCGGCGGGCGGCGGGCCAGTCGATGTAGTCGATGCCGAGGTATACCGCGGTGAGCGCGAAGGCGGCGAGTGAGACGATTTGGCCGATCCCTGGAATGAAGAACGACACGAGAAACATCGGCCCCACGACAGCCAGGTACACCAGCACTTTCAACAGTTCGAGGCGAATCGTCCGCGCGATGTCTGCCAGCATTCGGCTGAGCGAAAACGGAGGCGCCGCTTCGCCCGTCACGATGTGCTCCACTGCTTCGCTGAGCGCATCGTTGAACGGAGCGGCGACGACACTCGACAAGACGAGCACCAACACCAACCCAAAGAGGGTGAGCAGAATCCCGACGACGATCTCGATCAGCCAACGCAGCGCCCCGAGCAAACCTCCGATCCAACCGGTGGTATCGTTCCAACTCTCCGGAAACAAAGACCACACCGCGCCACCAACGTCGTCGTAGAAAGTGCCCGCGCTGTAGAACACGGCCACCAGCGCAAAGCCCGTGATCAGAATGGGGAACACCCAGTAGCGCGCGAGTTTGGGATGCTGCAGGTACACGAACCGCATCCCTCGTAGGGCGTACGAGACGCCGCGCGCAAAACCGATCGGCGACTTCACCACGGCCCCCGCGCCTCGAGCTACGCCCTTCATAGGGCGACAGCGCCAAGCGGGATCAACGGCTTCAAATCTTCGTCGTCAAAACGTAGCTGCAACCCGAGGAAGTAGTCTCGTCCGCCATTGATGATGTCGTCGACGCCCGCCAAGAGCCAGAAACGGCGGATGATCTCGAACCCGGCGCGGATCCGCACTCGCGGCCAGATGCGCCGGCCGAACTCGAAAATATCGGTGTTGATCTCGAGTCGATCCTTGATGACCTTGATATCCAAGCCCAGGCCTCCGCTGGACTCGATGATACCAAACCGGAAGGTCGCAAACGAGATCGACTTACCAAACTGCGCCGAGAACTTGAGCCGGTTGCTGCGCGAGATCTCGACTCGCTTGAACTCGTTTGGGTAAAACAAAGGCGGCGGGCTCTGACGGATGATGGTCTCCCTCACGCTGATCGACCCGCGTGGATCGTCGACAACCTGGACGAGGAAATAACGCCCTTCCCGCGGCTTGAGATACACCGAGAAGTACGTCTTGAACGCGTTCGATAGCGCGTAGTACTCGCTCCTGAGCTCCACAATGGTCCGGAGCCGGTTCAGGCCGCCCACGAAGTTGTTCAACCCTTCGGCGACGCCCTCGACCTCGTCGATGAGCGCTTCGTCTTGTGTGAGGCGACCAATGGTCCCCTCGCCTCGCGCAGTGCGGCCGGTGATCTCTTTCACGTCCGCCAGCACGGCGTTGAGTTGCTCAGAAGCGCGATGGATCGACGCGATGGTGTCGTCGACCTCCGCGATGCCGCGGTCGATGTCGTCCTTGCGCTTGTGAATGATGTTGCTGAGATCGCCGGTGGCGAGCTCGACGTTCTCCATGATGCGAACGATGCGAGGACCTGCCTCGTCGGTGACCTGTTTGATGTTCTCGAGAGCGTCGCTCAGGTTGCGAAGCGCGCTCTGCATTCGGTCACCCGCCTCCTCGGTGCCGAACGCCCGTTCCATCTGCGCGGTGATCTTCTTTACGCTCTGGGCGATGTCATTGACGGTCACCAGGATGCCGTCCGTCTGGACGCCCTTGTCGACGGCGAGAATCTGCCCCCCATCCTCGATCTCCGGAAGGCCTTGGGTTCCGGGATAAATGATCAGCGCCCGCTCTCCGAGCAGCGAGAGGCTCTTCATGGTGACTCGGGCATCTTCGTAGAGCGTCAGGCTCCCCTTCACACGGAGATCGACCCGGGCTCGCGCGCCCTCCAGACGAATCGAGGAGATGTAGCCGACTGGAATGCCCGCAACCAGAACCCGGGACTTGGCGACTAGTCCCTGAACATCGTCGAAGTACGCGTAGACCCCATACCCGGAGTCGCTATCCGATCGCTCGTCCACGTAGCGATAGACCGCAAAGGTGACGACCAGTCCGAGAACCACCATCAGGCCGACTCGGGCCGCGTTCCAACTCTCTCGCATAGAGCCGGCCGAATCGTAGTCGAAGCGGAGCAAAACAGCTATCGCTGCATGCGCGAATAACGAGGCTCACCAGTGCTTGCAGCGACGCAGAACAACCGCTATGGCTTGCAACTTGTCTGACGGGATCGACGCGCTGACGGCAGCCGCACTGGGCGCATTGCAAGGGCTAACCGAGTTTCTTCCCGTGTCGAGCAGCGGGCACGTCGCCATCGGCGCTCAGTTATTCGACATTCATGAGAGCTCCCTCGCGCTGGTTATTCTCCTTCATCTAGGCACATTGCTCGCCACGGTCATGCTCTTCCGGCACGACATCGCCCTGCTCGCCCGCGAAGGCATCGCCGCGCTACGCGATCCCAGTCGCTTGCGGACGACCCCGGAGGGGCGAGTCCTCGTCGGGATCGCGATCGTGACCGTCATCACAGCGATCATCGGATTGCTCCTCCGCAATGTGGCTGAGGCCTTCACCGAGGACGTCCGCCTCGTCGGATTCGGTTTCCTAGTCTCGGCGGCGTTCCTGCTCGCGAGCGGTGTTGCCCACGGTTCGAGCGAAGAGGTGTCGTGGAGACAGGCGGCCGGCATTGGAATCGTGCAGGGCATGGCGGTGCTCCCGGGAGTGAGCCGGAGCGGGGTCACCATCGCGGTTGCCATGCTTCTGGGAGTCCAGGGTGGCGCCGCCTTTCGGTTTTCGTTCTTGGTCTCGCTCCCCGCGATCGCCGGAGCCGCCATCCTCGAATCAGGTGGCGCCGAAGGGCTCGGCTCCCTCGGGCCGGAGGCGTGGGTCGGCGGCCTGACCGCCCTGGTGACGGGATACGTGGCTCTTGTTATGCTCCGCCACATCGTTCTCGTCGGACGTATGTGGACGTTCGCGATCTACCTTCTGCCTTTCGGGCTCTTCCTCATCACCCGCTAAGCCAGCAGCCCGCTCATGACCAACACCGGCACAGCATACGCAGTGATCATGGCGGGAGGCTCCAGCACGCGCTTCTGGCCCCTCTCGCGCAGCACGCGGCCCCAACCGCTCCTGGCGCTCGGGCCCGGCGCTCGATCCCTACTCCGCGCCACCGCCGCGAGGTCGTCGGGCATGCTCCCCCTCACGCGCCCGCTCATCG
>QMMB01000434.1 GCA_003647035.1 Deltaproteobacteria bacterium
GACGTGGATGGTGCGGCGGTGCAAATCAACATCCGGCCAGCGAAGCCCCGCCAGCTCACCAGCGCGCAACCCAGCGAACAGGGCAACCGCGTACATGATGTAGGGGATCTCGGAGTACGGGTCTTCCACCCTGATCAGTTCACGTGCCGCGCCCAACAGCCGCGCAGCATCCTCCTGGGTGAGCCGAGGCGGGTCGTCCACGTCATCGGGGTCAACCCGAGGCACCCGGACCTCGGGCACGCGCTCAAGCCAGCCCAGCGAGACCGCCTTCTTGAGCATGGCAAGCAACAGGGCGCGATGGTTGCGCACAGTAAACGGTGCGAGGTGCGCACGCGCTGAGATGAAGGCGTCTACCTTCTCGGTCGTGATCTGCCGGAGCAGCAGCGGGCCGAACGCCGGGTGGAGGTGCGCCCGCAGGATGGACATGTCGTCTTTGCCGCTGCGCTTCGTCGGGAGCACGTGGGTCTCCCAGTACGTCTCGAGATCAGCGAACGTATGGTCCTCTGGAGGCTTCGGTCGCAGGCCGTGGCGGATCTCATCGGCGGTCGCTTGGTGGGCTCGTAGAGCCCGTTGGGCCGCGTCGAAGCTTGTGTAGAGCTTCGACCGACGCTTGCCGGTGTGATCGTGCCAGCGGATGCGCCAGCGTTCGGGTCCCAGCTTCTCGGGTTTCGCGGTTCTTGGCATGTGCTCACCTTCTCGTGAGCAAGGCCAAGAGGTGTCTGCAGCCCGAAACCGATCGTCGCTGCAGACGTTTGGTCATGAATGGTCACGGAGCGTGACCGCGACCCCATCAACTGACGGCTAAGTGCCCGTCATCACTAGAGCCACCGATCAGAGTCGAACTGATGACCTACGGTTTACGAAACCGTTGCTCTACCAACTGAGCTACGGTGGCCTGGGAATCGCTCTCGGGAGAGCGGCGATGCTGGTAGCGTGGCGGGGGCGGGCTGTCAATCTGGCCCCGGGGGGCTCGATTAGTCGTCGTCATCGTCCTCGGTGACTGGCTCTTCCTCGTCTTCCTCGTCTTCCCCGTCGTCGTCGTTGCTGTCGTTGCTGTCGGCGGAATCGTCCTTTTCCAAGGCCGTGTACTTCAGATCCACGTTGGCGTCGGTGAGCTGGGTTTCGAGGAGCTCCATCAGCTCGTCGAGATCCTCGCCGGACCATTCGTCGAGGATTTCCGAGATGAAGTCGTAAAAATCGCCGCTATCGATGCGGCGCTCGATTTCCTCGACGACGTCGTCGGAAAAGACACTCACCAAGTCTTCACGCAATGCATCGATCTCGCCGTCGTCGACGGCGTCGGCGACCGAGAGCCGGAGTCGCAGCATCGCGCGCTTGTTTAGGAAGATCTCCATCAGAAAGCCTCTAAGCGGGTCGAATCGGCGCTACTATAAAAGAGGGTTGGACGCTGTCAATCTTGTCGACACCGGATGTGACCCTCTATGCTACGACCGTGCCAACCCGCGCCGCCGCCGTTTGTTTCTTGGCCCTGTGCCTCGCCGCCCCGCAATCAGGCCGGGCCGATTCGGGGGAGCTGCCAGGCGGGCCCCCGGCCAGGGAAGGCCTGTTTGCTGTCGGCGTCGAGACAGGCTTGGTGGTGCCCCTCTCCACCAATCGGCTTTGCCCGGCGGGTTATCAGTGCATCGCAGACCTGGGCTGGGGGGTCGGCATGAATTTCTCATACCGATGGGCGAACGGCATTGGCCTCGGGTTCGGGTACGAGTTCTGGCTCCTCACGGCGAATGGTGTCTATGAAACCACGGTTCCCCAGATGTTCACGGGGCTGCTTCAGTACTCCTTCCTGCCAGACCACGCGACGCATCCCCTATTGCGTCTCCGCGGTGGCTTCCTCGTGCTGGGTCCCAGTTTTCGAGTCGATACGATCGGGGGGACGGTCGAGATTGGCGTTGGCGCGGAGGTCGAGCTCAGCTCAGATACCGTCTTCTCGTTCCTCGTCACCGGGAACCTTCTGCGAACCCAGTCCTTCACCACGTGGGCCGACAACGCGCCGCGCGCGGTCGATGGCGCCCTGGACGCCATGCTGGTTCTGCGGGTCGGCCTCAACTTCATGCTCTGAATAGCCCCGAATCGCGCGGGTTTCGGCCTGCCGACAGGTGGAGATTTCGACACCGTGACTGTAGGCTGTATCGTTATAGTGTCTTGATAGTATCTTGGCGGGGTCAGTGGATGCAGGCGGGGACTGAATGAGTGGCGATGCACATCGTAATGGTGATGATCCGTCGGGCCCCGACGAAGGCGGCGAGACCATGGCTCCGGCCCCCGGGCAACAGAGCTGGAGCCGTTCGTCCAACGTAGCCGCAGGGCCGACTCCCGAGGGCCTGCACTTCACCGTCTTCGGCAAGACCGACGTTGGGCTCATCCGGGAGCACAACGAAGACAACTTCATGGCGGCCGACCTCGGGGACGCTTCAGGGCCTCTTCCGGCCGAGAAGCTGGTGTCGGGCGTGGTGTCGGATCGTGGTCTCGCTTTGGCCGTGTGCGATGGCATGGGCGGTGCGGCGGCCGGCGAGGGCGCGAGTAACATGGCGGTCGACACGCTGTTCGAGATGATGCGCGATGAGAGCGCGTCCGACGATCGCGACAGCTTTGCTCGGCGCTTGGTGGACTCGATCGAAGAAGCCGGCGCGCGGATTTTTCTCTCCGCGAAGCGCGATCGAACTCGCCGCGGCATGGGAACGACCGCGACCGTTGCGGGCCTCGTCGACAAGGTGCTCTTCGTCGGACAGGTCGGTGACAGCCGTTGCTACATCATGCGCAACGGCCGGCTGAGCTTGATCACCAAGGACCAGTCGCTGGTCAATCAGCTGATCGAGGCGGGGCAGCTCACCGAGGAGGAAGCGGAGGCGTTCGAGCACTCCAACATCATCCTGCAGGCCTTGGGCACGACCCAGGAGGTCGCAGTCGATCTGACTTTTGTCGAGTTACGGCAGGGGGACCGGGTGCTCTTGTGTTCCGACGGCCTGTGCGGTCTCGTGCACAACGACGCCATCCAAGAGGAGATGGCTTGCGTCGGGCCTCTGCCGGAGCTCGTCGATCGGCTGATCGAGCTCGCGAACGCAGCCGGGGGTCATGACAACGTGACATGCATCGTTGCCGATTTCGACGGCGACGCGCTCGAGCCGCCCGAGGAGGGCACGGTCCCGTTCTATCAGCAGTATCCGTTGCCCCGGGGCCACAACCAGCGAGCGGCGGCAGGGCCCACGTTGCCGCACGTGGTGAAGAGCATGGTGCCCCGTGCGATGTCCGGGAAGCGACCTGCGATCGGGGAGAAGGGTTCCGATCCGCCCAGCACCGTACCCGTGTCCTGGTCGACGGCCGCGTCTGTGTTGGCGCTGCTCGGGTTGGCGGCGGTGATTACCATCGTGAGCGTGCGACGCCGCGCGCCGCCGACCGCCGCTCCCGTGCCGCCTCCCCCCC
>QMMB01000435.1 GCA_003647035.1 Deltaproteobacteria bacterium
AGGGCGGCGGTGGGGGTCGAGCCTGGACGGCGGAGTCCTCGCAGGTCGCCGGCGATCATTTGGTTGGGGAGGTCTAGGACGGTTTGGAGGCCTTCAGGGGTGACGCCTTTGACCAAGACTACAGCTCGGCGTTCGCCCTTGGTGAGCATCATCTCGTTGATCGAGCAGGGAGCGATACCGGCGACTCCCTCCATCTCGCCGACGGTGGCGAGTACGTCTCGGTAGTCTCGGAACTCTCGACCGGACTTCAAGACCAGGACGTGGGCGTTGACCCCGAGGACCTTGTCGCGGAAGGCCTGTTCGAAGCCGGTCGTGATGGAGAGCACGGCTAGCAGGGCCGCTACGCCGAGAGCGACGCCGATGATCGAGATCAAAGTGATCATCGAGACGGTGGCGCGCTTTTTCGAGCGCAGATAGCGGACCCCGATCTGAAGGCTGTAACTCACCTCCCACCCCTCTATCACGCACGAGCGCGCCACGCGACGCGTGGTGGGCGCAGCCCCGTGGTCCGCGCACGCCGTCGGCTCTACCAGGCGGGGGAACTTGCCCGGTTGGGGCGGACTCACTAGGGTTCGTTAGATGAAGCGGATTTGGCCTTTCGCGATGTGCATCGGGCTGGTGGTGGCGTGCCATCAGCAGCAGAACGTGCGCCGCGAAGTGTGGCCCCCACCGGGCGAGCCGCAGCAGGCCGTGGCCAAGGCGCCGGCGCCACCGCCGAAGGTCCTCGACCCCGTCCTCGTCGAGCTACCCGAGAGGTCGACGGTCATGCAGGTTCGCAAGCAGCTCGACAAAGACAACCATGGCCGAGCGCGCGAGCTCGCCGAAGCAGCGCTTGCGAGCGCCGGCGCCAACGAGAAAGGCCGTCTCCACTGGCTGGCCGCGAAGGCTGCGCTCGGCGAAGGTTACAACAGCATCGCGCTCGCTCATCTCGACACGCTCGGCACGTTCAACCATCCGCTTTCCCGCTGGGCCAAGCTGAAGCGCGCATCCCTGCTGCAGCGAAAGGACCCGGTGACCGCTGCGCAGATCGCTGCATCGTTGACGGACAACTGGGCCGGCCGCAGCCGCGCACGATCGATCGAGATACGCACGGGTGGTACCAGCGGGTCCGGCGCGCACCTCGAAATCCGTTTGGATGGCAAGCCTCCGGCACTGGCGCGTCAACCGAGTGTGCGTCCGCGCATGCAGCAACACCTCGACAAAGCCGAATCGCTCTACGGCGCGAAACGCTATCGCGAGGCGGAGCGTCTGTTCGGCAAACTGGTCAAACACCTCAAGACGGGCACGGTCGTATGGTGCAAGGCTCGCTACAAGCAGGGTCGCGCCCTCTTGCAGGCCCGTGAACGAACACGCGGCGCACCGATCATGCGCGACGTCGCCAATAGGTGCTCCGAGCTCGACCCCGACACGCGCGCATGGGCACGGTACTACGCAGCACGCGCGTACGGCCGCATTGGTCAATGGGACGAGTCGGTGCGGCAGTACGCTAAGCTAGAAGCAGAAGCGCCGGCCCATAGCCTCGCAGATGATTCGAGCTACCGCGCCGCCTTGGCTGAGCTCGAGAATGGCAAGCCACAGGCCGCCCGGGCTCGCCTGGCTTCGATTCCAACTCGATATCCCGAAGGCGACATGTGGCCGCGGGCATTGTTCAAGCTGGGGTGGATCCGGCTCCGCGACGGCGACTACGACGGCGCCTACGACCGTTTCGACGAGCTCGTGAAGCGTGGTGGAGACGAGCGCCAAGAGGGCATCACGGGACGATCGAACTATTGGCGTGCGCGTACGCTTTTCATGATGGGTCGACGAATCGACGCTGTCGAAGCCTACGAAGAGATCGTTCGGCGTTGGCCGCTTCGCTACTACGCGCAGCAAGCGCTGTGGCGTCTCGGCGAGATCGTGCCGCAACGCGCGAAGGCCATTGTCACCGACATGCGCGCTGGCGACGAACCGACGCGCATGGTGTTTGCGTGGCGTGATGAGTTCGACGATCCCGCGTTCGATCGTCTGATCGAGCTGCTAGCGGTCGACGAAGTGACCTATGCGTCAGCCGAAATGTCGTCCCTGCACATGCTCGGCACTGACGTTGATCCGGCGATGGCGGTAGTCGGCGCAGTGCTCCTGCAACATGCCGGCGCGCAAACACGACTGAGTCGCGTCATTCGCGCGCACTTCGAGGACTTCGAAGGGCTCTTGCCCAAGGGCGAAGGCCGACTGATCTGGGAGGCCACCTACCCGCAGGCATTCTCGCCACTAATCGAAAACGTGGCCGATAACGAGGGCATCCCGGCGTCATTCGTCCGCGCGATCGCACGCGAAGAAAGCTCTTTCGACCCCGAGGTCGTGTCCTGGGCGAAGGCCTACGGGTTGGTTCAACTGATCATGCCCACCGCGAAGCGATTCGCGAGCGAGGTGGGCGAGAAGGCCACGCCGCGCACGCTGAAGAAGCCCGCCGTCAACCTCAAGATCGGCGCGCGGTACATGGCGTGGCTTTGGGACCGCCTCAAGGAAAACCCTGCACTGGTACCGTCGGCGTACAACGCAGGCGAAGGAGCCGTCCGCCGCTGGCTCCAAGAAGACGCAGCTCGCCCCCTCGACGTCTTCATCGAGGAGATTCCCTACGACGAGACGCGCCGTTACACGCGTCGCGTGCTGCAGACCTACGGAGTCTACCAGTGGCTCGCCGATGAGCAGCTCCCGGAGCTCCCGGCCAAGCTCCCCACAACGAGCCGGCAGCAGCGCATCAGCGGACTGTGATAAACTAGGACACGCGCAAGACGCGCAAGACGCGCTACGCGACCACCTTCGGCAAGAGCGAGCCAAACTCGATCGCCTTGTTGATGTCCCCGTCGACGCGAAGCTTGCCCTGCACAAACGCAATCTGCGGGTCGAGGTTGCCGCGTAGAATCTCGGCGAGATGCGCGTCGAGGATCGTGAGCGTTGCGTCCGCGGGGGTCCCGTTGCCCTCGGTGACGCTTCGGTCCTGCAGGTCGATGGTCCAGCTCTTCTCGTCGGCGCCGGTAATCCGCAGGTGAAACTTCCCTTCGCCCAGCGAGCGGTCGGCGGGCGCCTGCTCCAGCGTCGACTTCATCTGGCTGACAAAGGCGGCCGCCATCTCGGCGACGGCCTGCGACTGGGCTGCATCAGCCTCCGCCTCGGGCTCCTGGTGCGAGAGGATGGCTGCCTCGAGCTCATTGGCGGATTCGCGCAGGTTCCGGGTAAACACGTCCAAATCGGGCATGACCGCGGGCGACGACGTAGGGCTGATCGACAAGACGCCGTTGTAGCTCAGCACGGTGATCAGCAGGCCCATCCCGTCGATCAGGGGGGCCATGCCCATGAGCGCTAGCAGCTTGTGGCCCGCCATGTACATGTCGATCTGTGGCCCGGGCACGTTGGTGATCACCACGTTGAAGACCGGAGCGTGCATCTCGGA
>QMMB01000436.1 GCA_003647035.1 Deltaproteobacteria bacterium
CGTGGGAAGTTGCGCGCGGACGGAGAATTGCACGTTTGTTCGGATAGTGATGACAACGATCAACCAGCTCGTCCGAAAGGGGCGGAAACAGATCAAATCCAAGACCGATTCGCCGGCGCTCCAGCGGTGCCCGCAGAAGCGAGGGGTTTGTGTCCGCGTGTACACCACCACGCCGAAGAAGCCGAACTCGGCCCTTCGTAAGGTCGCTCGTGTGCGCCTGTCCAACGGCATCGAGGCGACCACCTACATTCCCGGTGAGGGACACAATCTTCAGGAGCACTCTGTCGTGCTCATTCGCGGTGGCCGCGTGAAGGATCTTCCCGGCGTCCGCTATCACGTCGTTCGCGGCACGCTCGACGCCACCGGCGCGGCTGGTCCGTCCAACACCAACAAAGCAAACCGCGTCAACAAGCGGTCGAAGTACGGCGTCAAGCGCCCCAAGAACTAATAAGACTGAGCAATGAGTCGTCGAGTAAGCGCGCCCAAGAGGCAAATCATCCCGGACGCCAAGTACGGCGATCTGCACGTGGCGAAGTTCGTCAACTCACTGATGCTTGGCGGCAAGCGATCGACCGCCGAGAAGTGCCTGTATGGCGCCTTCAGCATCATCGAAGAGCGCTTCAAGGAAGAGCCGCTCGACGTATTCAAGAAGGCTCTCGATTCGGTCAAACCCCGAGTCGAGGTCAAGAGCCGTCGGGTCGGTGGCGCCACGTACCAGGTGCCCGTCGAGGTTCGCTCAGAACGCCGCAACGCGCTCGCAATGCGCTGGCTGGTTCAGTACTCCCGCGCGCGTGGCGAAAAGTCCATGCAAGAGCGCCTGGCAGGAGAGCTCATGGAAGCCTCGCAGGGCCGCGGCAACGCCGTGAAAAAACGGGAAGACACGCACAAGATGGCCGACGCGAACAAGGCGTTTGCCCATTATCGTTGGTAGGATTTTTGGGGTAGGATTTTTGGCGTCTGGGAAGGTCTACGGAAACCTCTCGGACAAGGAGCAGCAGCTGAACTCATGACATCGCGTACATAGAGGGAGTCACCGGGAAGACCGCGACAAACGTCGCAACCGATGTGCCTCTCGAAACCCTCTCTGAGTTGAAGAAGCCCGAGGGTGGCTTCTGGGTCGGAGGGGGTTTTGTGTGTGAAGCGCCATAGTCAAACGAGACGAGCTCACAGAATCCAATGGCCAGGAAGTACCCACTCGAGAAGACCCGCAACATCGGCATCATGGCCCACATCGATGCGGGCAAGACGACGACGACCGAGCGCATCCTTTTCTACACCGGCGTCAACTACAAGATCGGCGAGGTGCACGACGGCGCCGCGACCATGGACTACATGGAGCAAGAGCAGGAGCGAGGCATCACAATCACGTCGGCGGCGACGACTTGTTTCTGGCGTCCTGGTGCTGGTCCGTTCAGCGACGATCAGCATCGCATCAACATCATCGACACGCCGGGGCATGTGGACTTCACCATCGAGGTCGAGCGTTCGCTTCGCGTGCTCGATGGCGCAGTCGCAGTGTTTGATGCCAAAGAAGGGGTCGAGCCTCAGTCCGAGACGGTGTGGCGACAAGCTGACCGCTACAACGTTCCGCGGATCTGCTTCATCAACAAGATGGATAAGGCCGGCGCCGATTTTCCGACCGCATTCCAGTCGATCCAGGACAAACTAGGCGCGCCCGCCGTGGCGGTCCAGTTGCCGCTTGGCCAAGAGGCGGAGCTCGGGGGGGTCATCGACCTGGTCGCGATGAAGGCGAACCGCTTCAAGGACGACACCCTCGGAGCGGAGTGGACTGTCGAAGAGATTCCGGCGGAGTTCAAGGTGCAGGCCGATCAAGCGCGCGCCGTGCTGGTCGAAGCGGCCTCCGAGGTCGATGACGCGCTGATGGAGCGCTACCTGGAGGGAGACACCGATTTCTCCGACGACGAGCTGATCAGAGCGCTTCGCAAGGGCTGCCTAGAGCAGAGCATCGTCCCGGTGCTCACCGGGTCTGCCTTCAAAAACAAGGGTGTACAGCAGTTGATGGATGCGATCGTCAACTTCCTTCCGTCGCCGCTCGACGTTGCCGCGATTCAGGGTGTCGACCCCGACGACCCCGAAAAGACGATGGAGCGCAAGCCTTCCGACGAAGAGCCGTTCAGTGCCCTCGCATTCAAGATCATCAACGACCCGTTCGTGGGGCAGTTGACGTTCCTTCGCGTCTACTCCGGCGTGCTCGAGGCGGGCACTGGGGTTCTCAATTCGACAAAGGGCAAGAAGGAACGCGTTGGCCGTCTACTTCAGATGCACGCGAACAACCGTGAGGAGCTCAAGGAGGTCCGCACTGGCAACATCGCTGCGGCGGTGGGCCTGAAGACGGCCACCACCGGCGACACGCTGTGCGACGCCGACGCGCCAGTCATCCTCGAGCGGATGGAGTTTCCGGAGCCCGTCATCTCGGTTGCCATCGAACCGAGGACCAAGGCGGACCAAGACAAGTTGGGGGTGGGCCTCATGAAGCTCGCCGCCGAAGATCCGAGCTTCCGCGCGCATACCGACGAGGAATCCGGCCAGACCATCATCAGTGGCATGGGTGAGCTTCATCTGGAGATCATCGTCGACCGCTTGAAGCGTGAATTTACAGTCGATTCCAACGTCGGCGCACCGCAGGTCGCGTACCGCGAGACCATCACCAAGGAAGTCGAGTCCGAGGGTCGCTACATCAAGCAGAGCGGCGGCCGCGGCATGTTTGGCCACGTTTGGGTGAAGCTCGAGCCCCTAGAGGCGGGCAGCGGATACGAGTTCGAGAACAAGATCGTAGGCGGGGTCGTGCCGAAGGAATTCATTCCCGCCGTGCAAAAGGGCATCAAAGATGCCATGACCCGCGGCGTCATGGCCGGCTACCCCGTTATCGATGTCAAAGCAACGCTGTACGACGGTTCGTATCACGACGTCGACTCGAGCCAGGCTGCCTTCGAAGTGGCGGCCTCGCTGGCGTTTCAGGACGGCGCGAAGCGGGCCGGCATTCAGCTGCTCGAACCCGCCATGGATGTCGAAGTCCGCGTCCCCGAGGACTACATGGGGGAGGTCATCGGCGACCTCAACTCGCGGCGGGGCAACGTGACGGGAATGGATGCTGTGGGTGGTGTGCAAGTGATTCGTGCATATGTCCCGCTCGCGAACATGTTTGGCTACGTCAACGACCTGCGTTCCAAGACTCAGGGGCGTGCGGTGTACACGATGCAGTTCAAGGAGTATCAGGCGGTGCCACAGGGCGTCGCCGATGAAATCGTCGCCAAGGCGAAGGGCGGATGAGGAGCTAACGATGGCTAAAGAAAAGTTTGTCCGAGACAAACCACACATGAACGTAGGGACGATTGGTCACATCGACCACGGCAAGACGACGCTGACGGCGGCCATCATGAAGGTGATGAGCGATAAGCA
>QMMB01000437.1 GCA_003647035.1 Deltaproteobacteria bacterium
CGTCCGGATAGAGCAAGCGAGGCAACGAACGCATCCGATGCTTCGAACCTCCAAACAGGCCCTGAAAAAAGAGCCTCAGTCCGCGTGAAGTTGGCAACGACCCAACCGACCCGCCGCCGTGTGTCGCGATCAAGGTCAAGCTCCGGCACCGGTCCGCAAAACCGAGCCCGAGCTCCTGAGCGATCATGCCGCCCATCGAAACACCGACGATGTGGGCTTGATCCCACGAGAGGTCGTCCAAAATCCGGACCGCGTCCTCGGCCATGGCCGGGATGGTTCGAAGGAACGGCCCGCGGTCGCTCTCGCCGACCCCGAGATGATCGTAGTGGCAGCAACGATAATCGCTCTGGAGCTCATCCACCTGAGGTCCCCAGACGGCGCCAGGCATCCCGAAGCCCATGACAAAGAGGACACGGGGGCCCTGCTGGCCGAACAGTTGGTACGACAGGCGAGGCGCCGTTCGGGTGAGATGCTGACTCACTGGTCTTGGCCGTAGTAGCGAATGGTGGGGTACGCCAGCGCGATGTCATCGTTCTCGGCGAAGCGGTCGAGTATCTGCTCCCAGAGCTGTTCCTCGCTGCCGCGGCGCGTCTTCGGCTTCGTCATGTAGCGTACGGTGAGTAGCACGCCGCTGTCGCGCACCGTGGTGTACACGATCGGGGTGACCTTTCCCGAATAGATCAGGTACCGCGATGCCGCCTTCCGCACCTGGCGCTCGACTTCCTCGGCGACGACGAAGGCGTCCTCATCGACGATGTCCTCCAGAATCGATTTGGCCTTCTTCCAATCGCTCTCGAACGTGATGAGCACTGGGATTTCGTGCCAAATGTACTCGAAGCCCTTGTTGAAGCTCGCGGTGGCAGCTCGTAGCACCTTGCCGTTCGGTACTTGCACGATCCGTCCGGTGCTCTGATCGGCGTCGACCCAGTTGCCGATTTCGAGCAGGCTAAATTGGAACAGCCGGATGTCGATCACATCCCCGGCGATGCCCTCTATCTCGATGCGGTCGCCAACCTCGAACGGGCGCCGCAGTATGATGAAAAGAAAGCCAGCGATGTTCGCGATGGTGTCGTGCAAAGCCACCGCCAGGCCGGCGCCCAAAATGCCGGCGAAGGTGGCGATCCGTTCGAGGCCCGCAAACCAGATCACCCCCAAGAAGATGACCATCAGGATGCCAACCGCGGAGGTGACCCCGCGGCTCCAGCCGTATCGCTGCCTGACGTCGGTGACGCTCCTCAGCATCACCCGCATGACGGCGGAGCGGATCAGCAGAAAGAACAACACGACGAATAGAGACTTGAGGACCTTGACCTGCGTCTCGGGCATCATCCCAAGCCAGGTCGCGCCGTCGGTCATGAAGCTCTCCACGCCGCTAGCGTACCCCCCGGCTCCGCTCGAAGCGAGAGAAAGGAGCGCTAACCAAGCAGTACCTCGCCCGCGCCGCGTATGGCGCGAACCGCACCTGCCCCGAGTATTCTCTCCCCGTTCACGAAGACATCTTCGACGCCCGAGGGCGCAGCGTCCCCTGTTCTGTTCGTACCGTCCTTGACCGTGTCCCAGTCGAACACGACGACGTCGGCAGCATATCCCTCTTCTAGAAGCCCTCGCTTGCTCAGCCGGAACCGCGCTGCGGCCGAGCCGGTCATTTTGTGGACCGCCTCCTCGAGCGAGATGTTGCCGCTCTCCCGCGCCTTGCCGAGAAACCTCGGGAAGGTCCCATAGGCGGCCGGGTTCTGGTGCCCGCCCGGCTCCGGCCACGAATCCGATGCGAAAATCGCTGCCGGGTGTTGCATGAGCCGATCGATGATCTCGTCGTTGTAGTACCCGTGGAAGAGCCCTCGGGCCTCGACACTACTCTTGTCGAGAATGTCGAGCATCGTGTCGAAGTTGGACTTGCCCACCCGCTTCGCGATATCCGGAATGAATCGACCGTTGTGCTCGTCGTACTCCTCACAGCACGCGTTGGTGATTTGCATCTGCGGATAACCAAAGCCGACGAGCCGGAACCCGACGTCGGCTTCGACACGCAGACGCGCACGGGCCAGCGGGCTACGTAGCGCGCCCGGCATGCGCGCCATGAACCACTCGGGAAGCAGCGTATTGAGCAGCGTCGCCCCGCACCGATACGGAAACATGTCGAAACAAACGTCGACCCCGTCGGCGATGGCACGATCGAAGAGGTCGACGGCCTGGTCCACCGTCTTCCAGGTCTGCGTCCCGACGAAGATCAGGTGCGAGAACTGAAGCCGGACGCCAGTGCGCCGAGCCAAGCCAAGCATCTCGTCGATCGCCTTGAGATTGTGCGCGCGGCCGAATGGAACCATTGGGTACGTCCCCGAAAACGAGGAGTAGGCCTTGGCATGAACGGTCAGTATCTTGTCGTGCCGCTTCACGAGGCGGGCGACATCGTCGAGCTCGTCGATTTTTGCAAAGACGCCGGGCTTGTACTGCAGTCCGAGCGACACGCCTGCCGCTCCTTCGCTCAGGGCGCTGTCGAGGAGCTCGAACATCTGCGTGTACTCGCCTTCGGTCAACGGCCGCGCCTCGAACCCCGACAACGAAGTTCTCGTCGCGCCGTGGCCGACCAAGTGAAGGAAATTGTGGGTCAGGCCGAGCTCGTCGAGTACTTGGCGGTACTCCGCAAAGCTGTTCCAATCGAGGTGCTCGCGCCCAGCTTTGAACAACGAGTTTTCGATCAGGTCCCGATGCTTCGTCTCGGGCGCAAATCCGAACGGACTGAAGCCGCAGTTCCCGGCGACGAACGTCGTGACCCCCTGCGCGGTGAACGAATCGAAGTGATGGGGGTCAGTGCTCGCGGAAAAAAAATCCATGTGAGAGTGGGCATCGATGAAACCCGGCGCGATGACCTTGCCGGCGCAGTCGATGGGGGCCCCCGCTTCGTCGGGAAGGTCGCCGATTGCCGCGATACGTGCGCCTTCTAACAAGACACTGCCGGGCCGTGCTGGGCCTCCCGTGCCGTCGACGATCACCCCGCCGCGCAGAAGCGTTTTTCGGTCATGTGAGCTCGTTCCCATCTCGAACGATCGCATACATCAGACGCGCATTGTCGACAAAGCCTTTCGGGCATGCACGAGCGGCCCGGAATCGGCTATCGTGCATTCGACGATGAGCGTACCGGGGAGAAACCACTTTCGAATTGTACTGACCGGCGGTCCCGGAGGCGGCAAAACGACGGCCGCGGACTTGTTCCGCCGGGAGATCGGCGAGAAGGTAGTCATCGTGCCCGAGACGGCGACGATGTTGTTCATGGGTGGCTTTCCCAGGGTGCACGCGGCCTCGGCCCGCTCCGCAACACAACGAGCAATCTACCACGCCCAGGTAGCGCTCGAGGACGTGCACGCCGCGCTCTACCCTGGCCGTGTGCTGCTCTGCGACCGCGGCACCATCGATGGCGCCGC
>QMMB01000438.1 GCA_003647035.1 Deltaproteobacteria bacterium
AACCGGAGAAGGACGCAGCGGTCAGCTTCTACGAGCGCGCACTTTGGACGCGTATCGAGGGCGGCGAGCTCGATGCGCCACTTCTCGAAGGGCTCGGCAAGGCCGCCACGTGGAGAAAGGATACGCGGCGCGCGGCGGCGGTACGCGCGGTACAGAGCGCACTCGGGCTCGCGTCATCGGGCGACGGCGGCGACGTGGCGAATCTCAGTGACGTGTCCGTGGCCACGGTGTGGGATCGCGACGCCGATCCGGTTTTGCAGCAAGTCGTGCTTCGAGCGGGCCCGGATCTGTCGAACGAGCGTCTGCGCACCAAGAAGGCCGCACCGAGCGATCCCATCTACGGTGAGCTCGAGCGAATCTCCCAGCGCTTCGGCGCCCGTGTGGGGTCGATTGGGCTGTCTGATGAGCTCGAAACATTGATCGCACGCACCGGCCGCGACGGCGAGATCGACTGGGCGGTCCCTCGTGTCGCGCAGGGGGGCCTCGATGGCGCGGGGCGATTCGTTGCAGGCCGTCTCGCATGGGCAGCACCACGCGGCGCTGCGGCACTCCTCGATGAAACACCCCAGAGGGTCGCAGGCACATTGGCCGCGGTTCTCCGTATCGCGCGCTGCGAGATTGGACTTGGAGAGCCGGCCCTACCTGCGATCCACGTCAAGCTTCGAAGAGCGACTCGCAAGGCCGTGCAAGAAGCCGTCGGCGACGTGCAACTCGCGCCCACGTCACTGCTCGCGTTCGCCCGAAGCCTCCAACAAAGCGCAGACCGGGCCGGGCTTTTGGCATCGGGCGACATCGCCGCCGCCATCACGACGTTACTCAACGGCCGGGTCACCCTCGGCACGCTCAGGACATCTGCGCGCGGGATCGACCTTCTTCGATTCTGGCTCGAGGCCGAATCACCTCTGTGGGGGGCCAATGGCTGAGGACGATCTGTCTGCGGCAAACCGAGAGTCGGGCGCCCCTTCTTTTGATTTCGACGACGATGCGATTTCCTCGCTTCTCGACGACTTCGTCGAAACTCGAACGGGGCCCCAGGCAAAGCGTGTCAGCCGCCCGCCAGACCCCTCGGACCCCGGCGCACAAGCGGCACAACGTACAGTCTTCCCACACACTGCATGCCACGAGGCCCTGCCCCTCGTCGGCGACACGCCGCAGACCAGGGGCCGCCGCATCGAGCTACTCGAGGGCCTGGCGGAACGCGCCGTTGGCTCCGCACGTGCACGGCTTCTGAGCTCGGCCGCGGAGCTTCACGAACAACTGGGCAACGACGAGGCTGCTGACCGCAACTACACCGATGCGCTGGCCGCCGACGCCCGGGACGTCGTCGTGCTGCGGGCTCTGCGGCGACACGCCATGCGGCGCGACGACTGGGCAGCCGCCGCAAGCGCGCTAGACAAGGAGGCGGGCCTCGAACTGAGCGTGAGCGATCGGGTCTCCGCACTCAAATTGCTCGCGCACGTCCGACTGTCGAAGCTGGGGGACGCCGCGGCCGCCGGGCAGGCGGCCACACGGGCAGCCGGGCTTCAACAAGGCGATTTCGTCGCCAGCATACTGGCAGCCTCGGCCGGCCTGGCGCGAGGGGATGCAACGCGTGCGGCGGAGGCCCTCGCAGACGCTGCCGAACAATGGCCGGACGCCGAGGCCCAGGCGGTCATGCTTCTGCACGCGGCACAGCTGACCGAGAGCACCAACGCACCCGACGCCGCGAAAGTGGCATTCAGCCGCGTCGTCGAGCTTCAACCGGCACTCCTCGCGGCACATCTTGGCGTGATTCGAGCCTCGCATGACCTCGGCGCCACCGACGCCACCCGCGAAGCGCTCGAGGCCGCGGCAGAGCACTCCTCCCCGTCAGTCGCCGCCGCGCTGCTCCGAACGGTCCGCGGCCCATCGGAAGACACAGCCACTCTCTGGACGCTTGCCGAGGCGGCAGCGCTTGCCGGTGACCCGCAGCGGGCGATCGAGACAATTGAACGCATGTCGGGCCAATCCCCGGAACTGCGCGCGGTCAGCAACGCGCGGCGTGCACGTCTGCACGCGGAGCGGGACGACCAAGCCGGCTACGAACAAGCGTCACACGCTGCGCATTCGGAGCCGCGTCTCGGCGCCTACGTACAAGCTTGGCGCCTCTTGATGACGGCCGACACCGAGGACGGAAGCACGGTCCCGGGACTGCTCGAAACGGTGTCCGACGAGGCAGCAAGCGCTTCATCGAGTGTGGCGCGCGCCGACGATGCGGCTCGCAAGGGAGACGGCGCAGCTTTCATCGCTGCACTGCAGCGCGAGGCCGACGAATCTCCGGACGATCTCGCTGCCGCAGCAGCCCTGGCGATTGCCGAAGTCGCTGATGCTACCGGCGCGACCAACCGCCGAACGGCATTGCTGCGCGCGGAGGAACGCGCTCCGGCCAACCCGTGGATCGGCAGGGCTCTCCTTCTCGACGACGAGGATCCCGCGCGTCGCGCGCAGCGGTGGACGGGCGAAGGCCGGGCCACCGCCGGAGCGCGAAGCGCGTTTGCTTTCACGATGGCCGCGCGGCTCGCGAGGCCGGGCACGGAGGCGGCCATCAGCGCATGCGAGGACGCTCTGAAAGAGCAGGCGGACTATTGGCCTGCGTTATGGGAGATCGAAGACAACCTCGGTTCGCTGGACGCTCGAGCCGCCAGCGCCGCCACACAGGCTCGACTCGACCCGGCAGAAGCGGTGTCGTGCACGCTGCGCGCGGCCCTATGGGCGCCCTCCGTCGATGAAGGAGGCGAACGTTTGGCGCGCACCAGAGCCGCATTGAATCACGAGTCTCCGGACCCCCTCCTCGTTGAGCACCTATTCGAAGCAGCCGGTGGCGCCACCGAGACGGGCGGAGACCTCATGGTCGCCACCGCGCGACAGCTGGACCTCCTTCCGTACCTCGAGCGGGCCGCCGCGGCGTACCGCTCTGCGGGCCTTCCGGGTCGGGCGGCCAAGGTGCTCCGAGAGGCCTCCTTGGCGAGCCCAGACGACGAAGCGATTCGCGTACAACGAAAGGACGCCGAGCTCCACGCGTCCGAGTTCGCGCGCCTGGCCGACTCGGCCATGCGGCGCGCGCGCGAGGCCACGGACGACGCAGAACGGCTTGGCGCGTTTTGCGCCATGGCCGAAGTCGATCGCCTGGCTCGGCGCGACATGCAAAGCGCGCGGCTTTCCCTGCAATCGATCGCCGAGTTGCGCCCAGACCACATCCCCACCGCCCGCGCTCTCGAGTGGGACGCGCTGCGCGAGGACGACCCCGAGCGTATCCGGTCGAGCGCACACCGCCTCTCGGAAGCTCTACCCGCCGACTCAGCAGACCGGCTCGCGCGACACAGGCTGGTTCTCGAGCTCCTCAAGTCGGACCCGGACACCACGCAGACCGACGTCGACAGGCTCCTCTGCAGCATCG
>QMMB01000439.1 GCA_003647035.1 Deltaproteobacteria bacterium
CGGCAAAGACCGTTCGGCAAATCTGCCGAGCTCGAACATGTATTGAGCGCGTCGATCGAGCGACTCGCCGTCGACCATTCGGCGATGCCTCGTCATGCGCCTCACGAACGAATCGGACGCACGCAGCAAGCGCCCTGAGACTCCAGCCTCGATTCTCTGGAACAGGGTCATTTCCATCGTCGAGACAACGTAGCTGCATCGCGCCGCTCGGTCGAAGACACTCGCGTACGCTGCTACGCGCGGCGAATATTCTGCGCCAGATCGATACTGGCGCCGAGGTTGGCACGGCCACCGGCGCTGCATTAACCTGCGCCTTCATGCAGGAGCGTGCCGACTTTCCGATCGCCATCATTGGAGCGGGTTTCGCGGGGATCGGAGCCGCCATTCAGCTGATCAAAGCGGGCATCCACTCGTTCACGATCTTCGAACGCGCTGACGAAATTGGCGGCACCTGGCGGGACAACAACTACCCGGGCTGTGCCTGCGACGTGCAGTCGCACGTCTATTCACTTTCGTTCGAGCAGAACCCCAACTGGAGTCGACGCTACGCGACGTCCTGGGAAATTCAAGAGTACCTTCTTGGCGTCGTCGACAAGTGGAAGCTACGCGAACGGATGAGGCTCAACACCGAAATCGTCGAAGCGCGTTTCGATGAGGAGACGGGAGCTTGGACGCTCACGACCGGCGACGGGGAAACCTTCACCGCGCGCGCAGTCATCGCCGGAGTCGGCGGCCTGGTCGATCCGGCCTATCCCGACATCCCGGGCATGAATGACTTCGAAGGCGAGATGATGCATACGGCGCGCTGGAACCACGATGTCGACCTGACAGGCAAACGGGTCGCAGTCATCGGGACCGGAGCCAGCGCCGTTCAAGTCGTCCCGAGCATCGCGCCCATCGTCGCCATGTTGAGCGTCTTTCAGCGCACGCCGGCCTGGGTCGTCCCCAAGTTCGACGCCTTCTACCCGAAATGGCTGCGGAGGGTCTTGGCTGGGGTTCCATTCTTCCTTCACACAAGCCGCTTCGTGAAATACTGGATGAGCGAGGCGCTAGGCCCGATCGTCTTCTTCAACTCGAAGGTCCTCTCGGGAATCGGTGTATTCATCTCGATGTGGAATCTGCGGCGCCAGGTCAAAGACCCGGAGCTGCGCAAGAAGCTCACGCCCGACTTTCAGTTCGGCTGCAAGCGCGTTCTGGTTTCCGACGACTATTTGGCGGCATTCGAGCTCGACAACGTGAACCTCGTCACGGACGCAATCGAAGGTATCGAAACCCGAGGCGTTCGAACGAAGGATGGGACACTGCACGAATCGGACGCGATCGTACTCGCGACGGGTTACAAGCTGGGCCTCGCCAACTCGCCGTTTCCGATCATTGGTCGCGACGGGCGCACGCTCGCGGACGCTTGGAGCCATGGCGCGACCGCATACATGGGCATCACGGTCGCTGGCTTCCCCAACTGGTTCATCATGATGGGCCCGAACACCGGCCCCGGTCACACGTCGGTCCTCGTCTATACAGAGGCGCAGATATCCCACGCTCTGCAAGCGATCAAGAAGCTCATGACAGAGAACCTGAAGTACATGGATGTGCATCAGAACAGGCAAGACGAGTACAACGCGGGCATCCAGAAGCGCATGAAATACATGGTCTGGGGGGGCTGCGACAGTTGGTACCTCGACCAAGACGGAAGCAACCATTCCCTCTACCCGGGCTTCGCCGCCGAGTTCGTCGTTCGAGCACGCACCCTGCACGCAGACGACTACGAGCTCGTGAGTTTCTCCTGAAGCCCTAGCAAAGCGCCTCATGGCAAGCTATCTCCTCGGCAAGCCAGGGAGGGGGCCACGAGGCGTGGTCTACGCGGGCTAAGTTGAGCAAAACTTCGTGACTGGCCCCTCGAGATGGTACCAAGGAGCTGATGTCCTGCCGGGCTTGGGTCGTGGTCCTGGCGACCATCGTGGGTGGTCTTGGCTTTGCGTCGGGTGCCGGCGCACAGACGCTTCCCCAGTTCGATCTGAACCAGTTTCGACCCTCGGAACTGACGACCGACGGATTCGCGGTGAGCAATGCCGACGGGCAGGGGCACTTGCGGTTCGGCTTCCAGGTTTACTTGGACTTCTCACGAGACGCGCTGGAGCTCCAAGTGACCAACGGCCCAATCCCCGATCAGCGCCTCGCGCTCGTCCACTCGCAGCTTACCGGTCACCTAACATGGAGCCTCGGTTTGTGGGAGCGCCTCGTCATCTTCATGGATGTTCCGTACACGTTCATCCTCGGCGACAACCTGACCAACGCGGGCGCTGGCTTCCTCGAATCCATCGGGCTGGATGCTCTGATTCCGACGGGAAGCGGGCTCGGTGATTTGTATGTAGGCGCTCGCGGGGTGCTGTATGGGACGCGCGAGAACATCTTTCAGTTGGCGGTCCAAGCCACGCTGACCACCAACACGGCGTCCGCGGCGAGACCGGTGCAAAATTACCTCGGCGAGCCAGACAAGAGCCCCCACGTCGGCGGATGGTTCGAAGTCCTCGGAACCTTCAACGTGGGGGAGTGGATTCGGATTCCACTCAACCTCGGCTACAAAACAAGCTTCACGCAAGACATCCCTTCACTCGGTATCGGCAACCAGCTGACGTTCGGAGCCGCAGTGCAGCTCCTGTTGGGGCAGGACCAGTTCATGCTCACGGTGGAAGCGTTTGGTCGAACCGCGGCCGCCACGGGAACAGGCTTCGGCGGGAGCCAGGAATCACCGGTCGAGCTTCTCGGCGGCTTCAAGTACCTGCATCGCAAGGGGTTTGCGGTGGGCATCGCCGGCACGGGAGGCGTGACCTCGGGCTATGGCAATCCCGATTGGCGTCTGATCGGCATGCTCGGCTACACGATGCCCGCGAAACAAAAGAGCGTCGTCGTGGCAGCGGAGCCGGATGCGGTCGTGGTCGCAGTCGCCGACCCGGATTCCGACCGAGACGGCGACGGCGTCCCCGACCGAATCGACAATTGCCCGGACGATCCGGGTCCCGTCGAGAATCAAGGTTGCCCGCGAGAGCAGCACGTCGTCATTGAAGACACTCGATTCGAGATCCTCGATAAGATCTACTTCAACTCGGACAGCGCGAAGCTCCAGAGGCGCTCTCATGCGGTTCTCGACAACGTGGCCGAGGTTCTGATCGCTCACCCGGAGATTCCGATCATCCGCGTCGAGGGCCATACCGACTCGACCGGCCGAGCCACCTACAACATGGGGCTTTCCCAACGGCGCGCGGAATCGGTCGCCCGGTATCTGGTCGACGAAGGTGGGGTTCGCACAGACCGGCTCATCGCGGAGGGGTTTGGTGAGACGCGACCGCTGGGTCCAGACGCGCACACCAAGATGGCGTTGGCGCAGAACCGCCGAGTCGATTTTCACCTCAA
>QMMB01000440.1 GCA_003647035.1 Deltaproteobacteria bacterium
AGTCGGCCTCGAGCTTCTCGGCCTGCTTCACCAAGACATCAGGTGCGAGGTGGACCTTGTTGTCGTCGTGAACGATGCGCTTACCGAGGAAGCTGCCTGGCTCGTGCTCGGGGCGCAGCCGCCCATGCTTTTGCTTCAGAAGATTCTTGAAGCTGCCTTGCTTCGTGATTCTGAGCAGGCCCGACAGCAGAAGCTCTTGCGGAATCGATGGCTGCCTTGCGCCGCGCCCAATCGAATGGAGGGCCTTGGCTGCTTCGAAGGTACGCTGTGCGGCGGCCGAGCCCCACAGTTTGACGCCACTTGCTTTCGCGATGTCGACGTAGATCGTCGCCTCATCACGTTGTTCACCCTTGGGAGGAACCACCGCCCGGGTTGCCTGCAAGTATGGCTTCGACTGCAGTCCCAGCATCAGGGGAAAGACAAACGGCAGGTCAGGGCGCTGCAACGGTGACGTGCAGGGGAGCACGTGGGTCGCCACCGAAGCGGTTTCGCTTGGTTGGATGTCGAGAACGACCAGCAACTCGAGCTGTTGGAAGGCCTCGCGCAGACGCTCGGAGTTTGCCATCGTGATGAGCGGATTGCCGCCGGTGACGAACAAGGCCTTGATTTGCCGGTCACCAGGCGTGAGAATCTCATCTGCGAGGATGCCACCGGGCATCGAGTCGTTGACCGATGGGAAGCCGCCGATACGGCTTTGGTTGTCGTGCAATAGCGTCCCGGTCTTCTTGCCGAACGCAGGGAAATCGATGACCCCGGTGCTGACCAGGGTGCCGCCCGCGCGGTCGAGGTTGCCGGAGATGGCGTTGATGCACTCTTGCAACCAAAACGCGAGCGAACCATTGGTGCCCATGTTTACGCCGGTCGAGCAGTAGAGCGCGGCGCCGTCGGCTTCACGGTACGCGCGCACCATCTCGCGTAGCGACTCGGCCGTAATGCGCGTCACTTCGGCGGTTCGCTCGGGCGACCAGGCTTCGGCCACGCGGCATAGCTCGTCGAACCCGGTCATGTATTGGTCGATACGCGCACGGTCGATACCGGACGTCGCCAGCAGCTCGTGGAGGAACGAAAGGTAGAAAAAGACGTCCGTATTGGGGCGGATGAAGACGTGCTCGCCTGCAACTTTGGCGGTTTCGGTGCGACGCGGGTCGACGATGAAGATCTTCGCGCCGCGCGCCTCGACCTCTTTCAGGCGCCGAATCGGGTTCGAGACTTGGAGGAAGCTCCACTTGGAGATGGCTGGGTTCGCTCCGACGATGATCAGACACTCGAGCTTGTCGAGGTCGGGGAAGGGCTGTGTGAATGGAAAGCCATAGACGTGGCGTGCGACCGCGAACTTGTTGGCGCAATCCTGAGTGGCCGAAGAGAACATGTTCGCCGAGCCCACGCCTTGCATGAACCCTTGGGCAAAGACAGGATGCAACACCCCAAAGCCGGCGGCCGTGCCGACATACATGGCAATGCTGTCGGGACCATGGCTGTCGATCAGCTCGCGCACCTTCCCGCCGATGCTCCCGAGCGCGTCGCCCCAGCCTACCCGCTGAAGCTCTCCGTCGGTCCGCTGCATGGGGTGGAGCAGTCGATCGGGTGTGTCGTACATCCGATGCTGTTTGAGGCCTTTGAGGCATCCATAGCCGCGTGTCGCCACGTGATCGTCGTCGGGCTTGATGTCGACGACTTGGTCGCCGTCCACCGTGACCTCGAGCCCACACAGAGCCTCGCAAATCCGGCAAAAGGTTTGTACCGTTTCAGCCACAATCGAACACGTCTATAGGGGCCTAGTCCTCGTGGATCAACTCGTCGAAGGCGCGATTCACGTCGTCCATCGATTCCATGAGTAGATCGTCGGCGTTGTTGCCGGACGGGCCACCGAGGCGTTGCAAACGCTGACCGACTTCTCGGTATTGTGGCTCCCGCTGAAAAACGTGCTCGTAGTGCAGTCGCGCCTGGTCGCTCAGGCCCCCGGCTTCACACGCCATGGCCAGCTCGTAGTGCATGCCGACCGATTCTGTGAGCGTGATCTCCGGGCTTTCCAGACCGGACTGGAAAGCCTCGATCGCGTCGCGCGGCTGGCCCTCTTCCCTATAGATGAGGCCGATCATCATCCAGCAGAGGCACCGTCGTCGCGGATCCCCCATCGCGACCTGGAACTCGCGCCTTGCGTCAGGCAGCAAGCCCATCTCTTTGTAGGCGATACCGAGGTCGAAATGGGTGTCGCTGTCGTCGTCGCTGACCTGCTCCGCAACGCCCGCCTTGAACTGCTCGAAGACGGTTTCGACGTCGATCATCTCGGCGCCTTCGTCGATCGGCGCGATCTCTGCGACTTCGGCGAGCTCTTCGGCGAGCTTCTCCGCGAAGTCGAAGCCTTCGTCGCCAGGCTCGAGCTCTTCGTACTCGAACTCCATCTCGGGCGCTTCGGAGGCCATGTCCGCAGGAACTGACGAGGCTTCCGGTTGAATGAGTGGTTGAGCGACCGCGGACACGCCCGAGGACGCGGCCGCGAGCTCTTCGATCTCGCGTGCTTTGTCCAGCACGAGCGCGTGCGCCGGATGCGTGAGCTGAAGCTCGCTCACGATCGCTCGCGCTTGCGAGAAGAGGCCGTCGACCAAGTATGAATCGGCGAGCTCGAGAGTTCGCTCCATCAGGCTAGGCGCAAGCGCCGCGGTGGCGGGCGCCACCTGCGTGCTGACGAGCGGCAACGAGAGGAACTCGGGATATGACATCGGACCGAGCCCGCGCATCGGGATGACCCGCCCGCCGGTGGGCGGCCGCGGCGCTGCCGGCACCGAAGCGTACGACTGATCGACTTCGACGGTTTCTTCGGAGATGGCCGGAAGGGAGCCTGACACGGTGCTCGTCTCTTCGACGTCTTCCTCGACGTACATGATGCCGGACGCTCCGCTCAGGCCGGATGCACTCCCCGGCGAGGGCGGGCTCACCTGTGCGGTCCCACTCAGCTGCGAGTTGGCGAGGTACGCCGTCGAGACCGAGCCCGCCGAAGCAGGTGACTGGCGCACCGTACCCGGGGGCATGTAGTGTTGCCCTGAAGCGGAAGCGGTCTTCTCGAGGGCTGTTTGCGCCTCTTTGTCGTTCGGGTTGAGCTCCAGGATGCGCTGCAGCGCGCTCATGCGCTCCTGTGGGCGTTGCGCCTCGCGGTGGATCCGCGCGACTTCGCGGTACACGCTGATCGCCTTGTCGGTCTGCGACAGCATCAAGAACGCTTCGGCGAGTAGCGACAGGGTAGAGACGTCGCGCGGGTCGGCCTTGAAACAGATTTGCAGTTTAGCAAGCGCTCGCTTCGGATCGCGACGCGTGATGTACGTCTCGGCGAGCTCCTTCGCCACGCGAACATCGTTGCTGCGGTGGTACAAGAGTCGCTCGGCCACCTTGACGTAGTCGTCCAGCCGGCC
>QMMB01000441.1 GCA_003647035.1 Deltaproteobacteria bacterium
CGAGTACGGAACGCCATCAAAACTTGTGCCGTTGTCAGTCCAGACGATTCGGGCGTGTTTGTGACCAGTAGCACGCATGGAACTGGCGAAATGGTGGCGATCCACCGTCGCCCGCCACCACGCTGTGTCTGTGGCTCTAATCATCGTGTCGTGGGTCCGCCTCTTAGCCCATTGGGCTCATCGTAAACGCCGAATTGCGCAGAACTAATCGTTATGTCGCGTGGCTCACGGCGTAGACAGGGCTTTTGAATTCGCTATCTGCTCCGGTTGACAGGGGCCGTCGATAAGCCACCACAGGCGATAACGTGACTACTACGCCTGCCACACCAAACGCGGCACCCACCATGCCGGATCAGACCGGCGTTTCTCAGGACGCCGCCCAATCAGCGTCCACCCACGCGGAGAAGGGCGCAAGCCACGGTCTGCCGCTGATCTTCTGGTTGTTGGAGCAACGGTTTGTCACGCTCCTCGTAATTGCGACCCTCATTGCGCTCTTGGTCACCGTCGTGCTCGGCGGTGCCTGGGTGACGTTTGCGGTCGCATGGCTGGCCGCTCCCCTGTTGTTGGTTCTTTTGCCGGTTGCCTTTCTCGTTTATCGGTCCCGCACACACGACGCAGGCAACGTAGATTGGAGCGCTGATCTCGTGTGGCATGAGCCGCGCCAAGCGAAGCGATTCGCGGGTCGCAAGATTCCAATGGAGCTGGTCTATGAGGCATACATGGAAGGGAAGCTCGATTTCGAGGGCGACGTTCTAGAGACGCTGCGTCGGCGTAACCAGTTGTTTCGTTTTTGCTTCACCAAAAACGACGCGAAGTTTTACCTCAGGGAGTTCATGGGGCAGAAGCTAGGCCACAGCGTCGAGGCCGACCACGGCGACATCGCGCACGTCTACGATCGGGGGAACGACTTCTACAACTGGTTCCTCGCAGAAACGATGGTGTACACGAGCGGCATCTTTCGCGACCGCGATGAGTCGCTCGAGGACGCGCAGCGACGCAAGCTCGAGACAGTGAGTCAGTACGTGCAACTCGAGCCGGGGGACAAGCATCTCGACCTCGGGTGTGGTTGGGGCACGTTGGTGAATCACGCTGCAAAGCATCACGGTACGACCAGCACGGGTGTGACGTTGGCGCGAGAGCAAGTCGCCTGGGCGGAGCAGGTCGCCGAGCGCGAGGGCACCACGGACAACGTCCGATGGATCGTCGACGACTACCGAAACATCCCAGCCGAGAAGTACGACAAAATCACCTGTCTCGAGATGGCCGAGCACGTCGGAATCAAGAACTTCCAGAAGTTCTTGCTTCAAGTCCGGAGCATGTTGGAGGACGACGGCATCTTCTACCTACAGATCGCTGGCCTCCGCCGCGCCTGGCAGTTCGAGGACCTCGTGTGGGGTCTCTTCATGGCGAAATACATCTTCCCGGGCGCAGATGCGAGCTGTCCCCTCGGCTTCGTCGTGGATCAGGTTGAGCGCGCCGGGTTCGAGGTGCATCGGGTCGAGAACTGCGGCGTCCACTACTCGCTTACCATCGAGAAGTGGTACGAGAACTGGCAACGCAACGAAGAGGCCATCGTCGCGAAATACGGTGAGCGCTGGTTTCGGATGTGGACATTCTTCTTGGCATGGTCGACGCTCATCGCAGCACAGGGAAGCTCGACGGTGTTCATGATCACGCTCACCAAGAACATTCAGAACGACAAGGACTCAGTGGGCGAAGCCGAAGCTGAAGCCGTCCCCTTTAGCCGCATGCGGCGCTGGGTCGGCAAGAAGCCGGTCGCCACCCAACAATAGGACCCTGCCATGCTGCGTCACCGCGAAGATCTGAGGCCGCTCTTTTTTCACGCGGTGTATTTCGGTCTACTGGCTTTGGCGTTCCAGCGCGGGGTCGTCGGCTGGTGGAGCGTGCCCCTGGTGATGCTGCTGTGCGTGACCTCCTTTCAGGGAGCGGTGCAGACACACAACGCGATTCATTCTCCGGTGTTTCGACGGCGCTGGCCCAACAAGGTCTACCAGGTGGTGCTGACGCTCATCTACGGCCATCCTGTCAGTTCCTACGTGCCGGGTCACAACCTGAGCCACCACAAACATGTCCAGACCCGCCGGGACGTGATGCGGACGACGAAGACGCGCTTTCGCTACAACGGCTTCAACGTGCTGTTCTTCTTCCTGTCTGTGGGTCCCAGCATCATGCGGGCGGACTCGCAGTACATGTTCGTGATGCGCAAGCGCCATCCCCGTTGGTTCCGGCAGGCTGTCACGGAGTTCAGCATCCTGATGGTCGTTCAGGTGGCGTTGCTGATTGTCGATTGGCGCGCGTTCCTGGTCTTCTGGCTGCTACCCCATCTGTACGCGCAGTGGGGTATCGTGACCATGAACCTCCTGCAACACGACGGGTGCGATGCCGAGAGCGAGTACAACCACTCCCGAAATTTCGTGGGGCCGGTGCTCAACTGGCTCACCTTCAACAACGGCTATCACGGCATCCACCACGACCACCCTCCGCTGCACTGGAGTCTGACGCCCGCAGCGCACCGTGAGCGCTACGGTGGGAAGATTCACCCGGGTCTCGAGCAGCCGTCGCTTCCGGCTTACGCCTGGACGGCTTTCGTGCTGGGGCGCCGCCTGCGCTACGACGGCGTGCCTCTGGTGCTTCCCGAGGAAGGGCCCGACGAATCCTGGTTGCCACGTCCCGATCAGACCCTGGCTGACCTCGGCGCCGAAACCCTCGACCCGACGGCCCCTCACCCCCAAGACTCGGGGCACTTTCGGGCCGCCCTGCCCCGGACCATCGATGACACGCCGGGGGAAGCGTAGGAGGTTCGCGGACCCGTTGCTGACTGAGCCGGTCGCCCCCAAATGACTACTGGCGCTCGTGGTGAACTCCAGTACGCCCACATAGAACAGCCCCGCGCAGACACCGACCCCAGCCCAGACGAGGGCGGTACAGGTCCAAAAGACCTTGATCGTGCTTCGAGAGGCCATGCGCTCGCCGGCCGGCCCCGCCATTTGCAGCCTGCTTGCTGCCGCAGAAATGCTCATGTCACTCCTCTTGGCCCGCCCTCATATTACATTTTGGGAGATCCGTCACGGATGGAAACGAAGCCATAGGGAGCGACGCCAGCAGGTGTCACCCATTCGCCCAGCGGGCTAAGAGAGCTCCCATCAAGCGGCGATTGCAACTAGTCAGCCTCTAGCTGACCGACCAGAAAGGGCGCCCACCTCGTGGGTGCCCTTTTCTAATTCTCTAGTAGTTCTTACCCACGATCTCCTGGACCCGCGCCAATAAAGACCTCGAGTACAGCCGCCCCGCGAGCGCTTCGCGGGCCTCTCTCTGAACCGCCACCCAGGCCTGCTGGTTTCGCCAGAGGTTGACCATCTTGAGACGGCCAGCAAGTACAGC
>QMMB01000442.1 GCA_003647035.1 Deltaproteobacteria bacterium
CGAACCCAAGCATAGCGGGATGCTGGTGCACAAGTCTGTCGATGGGGGGCTCACATGGGGCGATCCCGTGCTCGTTCACTCGAGCGACCCAGCCGGACTGGCCGTGCAAATCGTCGTCCTCCCGGATGGGACGCTCGTCGCAGTTTTCGTGGACAAGGGACCGACCATATCTGAGAGTCCCATCTTCGTGAAGCGCTCGACGGATCGTGGGGCGACATGGCCTGGCGAACCGATCATCGCTGCAACCCAGAGCTTCGTTTTGCCCCGCCTCCCCGACGGGGACGACACGGTGCGGTCCGGCCTCATCGACATCGGCATGGATAGAGACACCGGCGACCTGCACATGGTCTGGGAGCAGTTCACCGATCGCGCGCCACCGGTGGGCGTCGCCTACTCTTCGTCCTCGGACGGCGGTCTGACTTGGTCGACCCCGATCCGAATCGACCGGACTCCCTCGAGCACATCGTTCGAGTTGGAGCAGGCATTCCTTCCTTCCGTGGAAGTGTCCGACGACGGGACAATTGGCGTGACCTACTACAACTTCCAAAACGACACGCTCGGGGACTCCCGATCGGACAGCGACGTCTGGTTCATTCACTGTCACCCAGACTTCGCGGACTGCAACGACGCCGAAAGCTGGAGCAATAGCAAACGACTGACGCCTGAGTCGTTCGACTACCTCGCCGCCCCGGATAGCAACCTGGGCTACTTCTTGGGGGACTACGTTGGCCTGGCCTCGGCGGGAAGGGACTTCGTCACCTTGCTGTCGGTGACCACCGACGACAACCCGGCGGACGCGATCTTCGTGCCCATTCGTGGGGAGTGACAGGAAGCTGGCGAGGGCGCGGCAGATTCGACAGGGGCGCTGACGCAGTCGGTCAGGTGCAGCGTCGCTCGCGCCCACCTACCCCAGCAACGGGTTCGTCGTCTTCAGTGATCCGAATACGCTGAAGTCTCGGTCCGCCGTCCAAAGAAGGGAAGCGCCGGCGGCGGTGCTCAATGCGGCAACCCGCGCATCGTGTACCTTAGCTCCTCGAACGCGCCCTTGAAGCAGGGACTCTTTGAGCTGCTCCCAGTACGCGCCGTCTTCGCTCAGCAAGACCAGCGACGGTGATTCGAGCCACGCCTCGACTTGATCGATCGCTTGGGCGAGTGGCGTCGGCGGATCATAGATGCGCGGATGCGTCACGATCGCCAAGAGTTCGTGCAAGCAAGGCCAGGGAATTGCCCATGCGCTCGTGCCCTCCGCCAGGCGCTTGATGCAGGCGTGAGCGGGCTCATGCCATTCGGAATCAGCGCGATGAGCGTGAACGAGGATGTTCGTGTCGACTGCAATCACGAGGTCGGTTCCCCCCGCGACGCCGGTTCCTCGTAGATCGCGTCTCGGATGTCCTTCCACGATGCGTCGCGAAACTCCGGTTGAAGCCCGGAGCCCCGGAAGCCCGCTTCACGAAGCTCGAAGCGAACGGGCCGTGTTCGGCTCTTGATCACGTGCCGAAGCCCCGTCGCGATCAGCTGCTTCAGCGTCGTATCTTGCTCAGCTGCCAGCCGCTTCGCCTCCTCGAGAAGCGCATCTGGAAGTTCAACCGTAGTCTTCATATGGGTAACCATATCACAGAATATGGGTGTATGGCACAATGGCAGAGGCGTATCTTTGACGACATGATCGGCTAGATCTGGGCCTGCCAGCGCAGTCGGAATGCTTATCGGACGTTGGCGTTGGCGGTTGCCCCCGGGCTACTTGCGGCGGCGGCCGCCGGTTGTTGCTGCACGGCGGCCCAATCGGCCGCGTGGCTGATCTTGCGGGCGCTGGCGGCGCCGCTTTTCGTGGATTGAAAGGGCGCCTTTGCCGGAGGCTGGGGGGACCAAGTGGCGGTCGGTGCTTCCGATGAGGTCGCCACGTCTTGCTTTGATGAGAGCTTCGCGGGCGAGGTCGTGTTGGGCGATGTCCCAATACTGTAACAGTGCCTTTTGCAGTCGCTTTTCCCGGAGGCTCTTGGCGACGTAGACCGGCTCTTGGGTGAACGGATCGAGCTCGGTGACGTACATGCTGGTGGCCATGCTCATGGGCGTTGGGATGAAGTCTTGGACCTGGCGTGGCCGCAAGCCGCGTTTTTTCAAGTAGAGGGCGAGCTCGATCATGGAGTGGGTGGTCGAGCCTGGGTGCCCGCTGATGTAGTACGGGACGAGGTGTTGGTCCTTGCCGGTCTTCTTGCTGGCGCAGTCGAACATCTCTGCGAAGCGCTCGTAGCTTTCGGCGCCGGGCTTTTTCATTTTGTCGAGGACGTCTTCGTCGACGTGTTCAGGGGCGACCGAGAGTTGACCGCCGGTGTGGTGCTCTGCGAGGACTTCGACGAACTCCTCGCTTCGCTCGGCTAGGTCGTACCGCACGCCTGATGCGATGAACGCCTTTTTGACCCCCTTGGCTTCACGCACTTTGCCCAGCAGCTGCACGAGCGGGGCGTGATCGGTGATCAGGTTCTCGCATATGCCCGGATGGATGCAGCTCAGACGACGGCACGCCTTCTCGATGCGCTCGTCCTTGCATTTCATCTGGTACATGTTGGCCGTCGGACCGCCGACGTCGCTGATGACGCCCGCGAAGTCATCCATGCGACGAAGCGCGCGTATTTCACGCAGGACGCTCTCTTCACTGCGCGACTGAATCACCCTCCCCTCGTGTTCGGTGATCGAACAGAAACTGCAGCCACCGAAACAGCCGCGCATGGTGACGATGCTGTGCTTGACCGTCTCGTAGGCGGGAATGCCCGCATCGTACGAAGGGTGGGGATAGCGGGTGAACGGCAAGTCGTAGAGGCCGTCCATGATCTCGGTGGTCAGGGGCTCGGCGGGCGGGTTGAGGTAAACGGCCTCGTGGCCATGGGGCTGGATTAAGGGGCGGCCGTTGCCTGGGTTGGTTTCTTTTTGAAACGCGCCGCTCATTTGGCTGAACTGTTCTTTGCTCTCTTTGATTTCGTCGTAGCCCGGTAAGAACACCGGTTTGCGGTCGCGAATGAAACGGCTCGGCTCGATGTGTTCCCACTGGCCTTTGCGCAGCACGTGAGCGGTGCCGCGGACGTTGCGTAAGTCTTCGAGGGTCTCGCCGCCGGCGAGTCGATCGGCCAGCTCCCATACCGGGCGTTCGCCCATGCCGAAGATGAGCATGTCGGCCTTCGAATCGAGCAAGACGCTGCGGCGGATCGAATCGCTCCAGTAGTCGTAGTGGGCGATGCGCCGAAGCGACGCTTTGTTTCTTCCTAGGATGACGGCCACCCCCGAGAACGCCTGCCGGCAGAGGTTGCCGTACACGATGCTGGCCCGGTTGGGCCGCATGTTGGTGTGGCCCCCTGGCGAATACTGATCTTCGGAGCGCACCTTCTTCTGCGCGGTCAGCTTGTTGA
>QMMB01000443.1 GCA_003647035.1 Deltaproteobacteria bacterium
AACTCGTCAGTGCCCGCGAGCTTGGCCGCGATGGCGATGCCCGCGGTGGTCCCGTTGTGGGGGCCGCCCTGAAGGCCCGGAAAAACAGCGCGATCGATCGCTTTTTTGTGCGCGGCGTCGCACATGATCATGCCGCCACGAGGGCCCCGGAACGTCTTGTGCGTCGTGCTGCTGATCACTTCGGCGTGGCCGACTGGGGAAGGGTGCGCGCCGCCAACGACGAGCCCTGAGATGTGTGCGATGTCGGCGACGAGGATCGCACCGACCTCCCGCGCGATTTCGGCGAACTTCGCGAAGTCGATCACGCGTGGGTAGGCGGTCGCCCCGCAGAACAGAAGCTTCGGCTTGTGCTCGCGGGCGAGCGAAGCAACCTCGTCGAAGTCGATGAGGTGATCGTCGCGGCGCACGCCATACTGAATCGCGTTGAAGTACTTTCCGGAAATCGAAACCTTCCAGCCGTGCGTCAGGTGACCGCCGCTCGGGAGGCCCATGCCCATGATCGTGTCGCCTGCGTTGCAGAACGCGAAATAGACAGCGAGGTTGGCGGGCGAGCCGGAGTAGGGTTGTACGTTGGCGTGGTCGACCCCAAATAGGCTCTTGATGCGCTCGATGGCGAGACGCTCGACCGTGTCGATGTTCTGTTGCCCCTCGTAGTACCGTTTGCCTGCGTAGCCTTCGGAGTATTTGTTGTTGAGGACGCTGCCGCAGGCCTCTTGGACCGCCGCGCTCGCGTAGTTTTCGCTCGGTATGAGGCGCAGCTTGTCGTGTTGACGCTTCTCTTCATCGGCGATGCATTGCGCGATTTCAGGGTCGGCTTCGATGAGGGGTAGATCGGCCATGTTCTCTCCCGTTTCTCCTCTTGGGCGGCCCCTTAGCACGTTTGCCATATCGGTGTTATTCGGAGTGCGGTGAGCGACTATTTCCCGAGCTCCGACGAGTTCGAACGCCTCAGCCAAGGCGTCACGGTGGTCCCGGTGTACCGCGAGGTCATCGCCGATCGCCTCACCCCTGTGCTTGCGCAAGCCACCCTTGGTACGGACGCCGGCAGCTATCTGCTCGAGAGCGTCGTCGGTGGCGAGAAATGGGCCCGCTACAGCTTCGTCGGTTTCGCGCCGGAGGTGATCGTGCGCGGTGTTGGTGATCGGTTCGAGCGAATCGTCGACGGCAAGGTCGAGCAGGAGCTCGAGGTCGACCCGTGGGAACGGCTCCGCGAGACACTTGCGGAGTGGAAGCCCCCCGACGTCGATTGGCTGCCGCGCTTTTGGGGCGGCGCGGTCGGTTACGTGAGCTACGAGGCGGTCCGCACGTTCGAGCCCACAGTGGGCGAGGCACTGAGCCGCGACGACGACTGGGAGTTCTGCTTCGCCATTGGCGGCACCGTCCTGATCTTCGACAACGTGCGAGGCACCCTGCGCGTCGTGGTCCCCGCCCGCATCGACGGCTCTGCAAAGGACGCGTACGCGCGCGCCACTGAGCAAATCGAGCAGACCCTTGCCGCGCTGGACCATCCGACGCTGCCGCGTAGGCTACACCCGCCCGATTCCAGCGCCGAGCTGGAGCTTCCCCCGTCGTCATTCGACCGTCCCGGCTTCTGCGCGGCCGTCGAACAGGCCAAAGAACACATCCGCGCGGGCGACATCTTCCAGGTCGTCCTGTCGCAGCGCTTTCGGGTCCCGCTCGGCGACACCGACGTCTTCGACGTGTATCGCGCCATGCGGATCATCAACCCGAGCCCATACATGTACTTCCTGCGACTGCCCGATCGAATCGTCGCGGGCGCCAGCCCCGAGACCCTGGTGCGTCTCGAAGAGGGACAGGCCTACGTTCGCCCGCTCGCCGGTACGCGCCCCCGCGGCCGAACCGAAGAGGAAGACCTGGCTATCGAAAAGGAGCTTCTCGCCGACCCCAAGGAATGCGCGGAGCACGTCATGTTGGTGGACCTCGGGCGCAACGACGTCGGCCGCATCAGCAAGACGGGCACAGTTGTCGTCGCGGACCGGATGCTCGTCGAACGCTACTCCCACGTCATGCACATCGTCTCAGACGTCGTCGGCGACCTCGCCCCCGGCCGCGACGCCCTAGACGTCCTCCGCGCCACGTTCCCCGCCGGCACTCTAAGCGGCGCCCCAAAGGTCCGCGCGATGCAGATCATCGACGAGCTAGAACCCGAACGCCGAGGCGTCTACGGAGGCGCCGTCGGCTACATCGGCTTCGACGGCAACATGGACGTCGCCATCGCCATCCGAACCATAGTCGCCCACGAAAACGAAATGTGGCTCCAAGCCGGCGCCGGCATCGTCGAAGCAAGCGACCCCGACAAGGAATACGAAGAGACCCTCAACAAGGCGAGGGCGGGACTCGTTGCGGTGAAGGCCGGCCAGAAAAGCTAGGCGCCAAAAACACGACGAAAACGTGTGGTCGCGCGGCCTCACCAACTTTGATACGCCGCTGTAGCTCTCCGGGGCGAGGGTGGTTCCGGACTGCTCGCTAGATCGCGCGCCTACGGCGGTCCAGGAACCGGAGATCGGTGTGGCTGCGATCCTTGGCGGGTAGGAAGGCTTCGTTCTTGTTCTTCTTGTTGAAGAGGTCGCGCTTGCATCCCATGCCGGTGATGACGGCGCCGGGGATGAGGATGATCCAAGAGACCATGGCGATCTTCTCTTTCTTCGAGTAGCTGCAGTTTGCGGCGGAGGCCTGAGTGGGAGCGAGCCACAACGCGGCTGCGAAGGTGACACTCAAGAAAATCAGTTGAACGGTCTTCCCCATGTCGATTCCTTTCGTTCGGCGCGAGCGCCGTTGGTCAGTGGCTCTACCATGGCCTGCATTGCGCTGCTGGTCCTCTCGGACCCACGGACCAACTGTAGATTCGCGCACGCTGCGGCGATGCGTGCTCGCTCGTCTATCGAAACCTCACCCGCCGTCGGGTGCGGGGGTGGCAACACTTCCGGAGCGAACCCAAAGGTAGCAACTCCGGTAGCAGCACCCCTTAAAAAGAAAACCCGGGGGCGTGTAACCCCCGGGAATCATTGGCGCGGCGGACGAGACTCGAACTCGCGGCCTCCGGCGTGACAGGCCGGCGTTATAACCAACTTAACTACCGCCGCATCCACCTCCGGGCATAGCCCTTCGGGACCGGCCTTGTAGCTTGGGGGGTGGGGGCTGTCAAAGCCAACCCTTGGCTGTCTTTTGCCTCGGAGAAGTTGGCCTCGCCCGTGTGCGCTCCCGGCACAGCTCTTCGACAGCGCGAGGCACGACCTCGGACGCCGGGGGCATTGCGCGTGTGCGGGCGGCGAGCTCGTTCCGCGGCTTGTCGAACTCGGCTTCGCAGCGTTGGACGAGCTCGGGGGTGCATTGCTAGAAGCTAGAGGCAAAACAAATACAGAAGGAAACCACGAGA
>QMMB01000444.1 GCA_003647035.1 Deltaproteobacteria bacterium
CAGCGCGGCGATGAAGCCCGGCAGGCTGACGAGCGCCTCGGCCATCGCGGCCCCCTCTTCGTCTGCAAGCAATCGCGAATGACGTCGCCTCATCGTGCCCCCTAGTGTGCTGAAACTGCGTTGATGGAAAAATCGCGAGCGACATCACAGAGCCCCGCCAAGCCGTGGACAGATCCGCGCCCGCGCGTGCTCGAGCAAGCGCTCACAATCCCGCTCGGAATCCAAGCGCGGGAGATTCGGAAACGGCGGAGACGGGCTCGCCACCGTTGCTTCCAGAGCCATTCGGACTTGTCCTCGCGTCCGTTGAAGTAGTACTCGGATTGGGCAAACCCGATTCGCCCTACGACGTGGGCGCCATGGGTGGTGGTGCGCCCGTCGTCATGTCCACCTTGAGCGATGCGAATGCCTTTCTCACCATGTTGCCAGTGACCATCGTGCGCGCTCCTGCCGATGTCGTACGCGCGGTACTGAAACTCCTCGTGCCCCAACCACACGGGAGTTCCATCGGCGCGGCTCTCGATGACCCGTCGAGGAGACTCGACTACGCCGTCAGCGCACGTCCTTCGTTTGCCCAACCTTATTTTGTTGGTGCCGCCACCACCGAGAAATTTGAGGAGCCATCGAGGAACCTTGGAGCTGACACTGTTCAGCCTGTTGCCCAGGCCATCGGCAGCCCAATCGCAGAGCGTTCCGATATCGTCCTTCTCGACCGGCAGGCCCCTCCCGCCTTTGGGCAGACGCGGGCCGAGCAGAGGCACGACGAACCCGCCGGCGACGGGCGGGTCGAACGCATCTTGAAAGGCCATCGCATCGACGGCGCGCGCCTGGGCCAGCAATGGGTAGCCATGCTGGACGGCGTGATGAGCCGCATCCAGGGCATGGTGGGCCACCTTCACGAACTGCTCGACCGCGTCGCCTACCGCCTCGACGCTGCTCTGCACCGGGGAGAGCACCGCGATTAGGGACAGGGCCTTCGGGGCGAGGACGAGGGTCGCGGTCAACCCGTACAGCACGCCAATGATGATCTCGAGGAGCACTTCAACGCTGCGAATGACCAGCAGAATGCCCGCCGTAATGGCCATCACGACGTTGAGCAGGGCGTGCAGGTTCATCCCCTTGGCGCCCATGACCGACGCTGCATGTGCGCCGGCGTCGGCGCCGTCTTGCATGATGCGTCGGTAGATCACCGCGTCCCCGACGCCCAAGATGTAGTAGAGAGTTGCGATCAGGAAGAGGGCCATGAAGAGGGAAATGAGCATCATGGCTCCCTCGGTCTGATGGAGTAGACCCTCGCGCCTCCTCGCAGACATGATGATAGACATCATGAGCCCTGCGCCCGGTACTCGTAGGGCGCGTCATGGATCATGAGCGTCGTTTCGTGCTGAAGGGCTCGGAAGCGACCACCGACGAAGCTCTGCGCGAGAGGAAAGAACCCCTCTCCGAGCTCGTCCCGGGCCTCGAGGTCGCCGAAGGCCCGACACAGAATTCGACGCGCGAGGGGCACGGTGCACTGATAGGCGTAGGTGACGCGGACCGTGATTTCAGGCCCAGTCGCAACATCGTCTTGCAGCCCGGGAAACGTTACCGCCAGTGCGAACGGTTGATAGTAGAGGGCGGTGGCGAGCTTTCGCGGGCTTCCGATCGCCTTCGCGATGCTCGGACGGGAGTCGCGACCGACATTCATCGGTGCGAGCGGCATGAGTGGAATGTGGGCGGCGAGACGAATGGTGTTGAGGCGTGACCGCCCGAGGTTGGCAACCGTCTCGTCCGAAAACGCGGCCACGATCGACTCGTGGCTCGGCTTGTCCCGCAGCGCCGAGCCGACGCGGCCGAGGATCCTCCCGATGTCGGACGCCGTCACTCGATTGCGGCCAACGCTCATCTCGGGTTCCCCTCCGTATTCGTTCGGGTCGTCCGGAAGAACGACCACCGCTGAACGCGCAGCCGAATCCGCGGCGTGCTTCACCATCAGGTTGGCGTGCGTGATGAGGGCGAGCTGAACGGCGCACACAAAGAACGCCCAGATGGGGACGAACGCGATCAAGAACTCCACGAACACCACGCCGCGTTGGTCGGCAAACAGCGAGCCAGGGACGGGACGCAGGCGCATCACAGATGGCTCCACGCGCTCGCCAGGTAGGGGCCGGCGAGCACCGCCGTCGCCACCAGGATTGCCCCACCCACGCGAACTCGGGCGGACAACGCGGCGCATCGCGGCTGGCGCAACCGGGCGGGAAGCACAGGATGGAAGGCCTGCGCGAGCGCGTTGCCCAAAGTCCTCAACAGCACGCCGTTCCACGCCAGGGCGCCGCAGGCAGCCACCATGGCCACGACGAACGCGGCTAGCTCGATCTCGATGCCAACCAACAGATCAAAGCCCGTGATCGCCCCGAGCGCACCAAACAGTTTGACGTCACCGCCACCCATTGCCCCGCGGCGGAACAAGAGGTACGGGACCAAGGCACTCAGCAAGGCGGCCGTCAAGCTGTGAAGCGCGAGTTCGATGCCGAAGGCGAAACCGTATACGAGCGGGGAAACCGCGATGGGCGGAAGGGTCAGCCAGTTGGGGATTTCGCCCGTTCGCCAGTCACACCACGCCGCTGCACTCGCGACGACGAGAGCCAGACCCATGGCGATGGTTACGGCAGCATTCATCGCGCTGCCTGCTACTGCACGACGTCCGAGATGTAACCATCCGCTGCCTCGACCTCGCCGATCAAGGTTTCGCCGAACTGTTGCCAAGCGGCAATGCCGACGACTGCGATCAGACCAAGAACGATGATGTACTCGACGGTGGTGAGACCACGTTGATCGCGCATCAAACTCCCGCTGTTTTCCGAATCGATATTCATGAACGCCGTCCTCTCTCAGGGAACCGGTAAAAGGATGAAGAGCTTCGTGAGGTAGTAGGCCTGCACGAGCGGCACCCCGAGCCCGTACAGCGCCAGGCCCGCCGAGAGAACGACGACTCCTGTCACCAACGTGTACTCTGCAAACACCACGCCCCCTCATCGGCCGTGAGTGGCGGGCGTTGCGTGATTGCCTGCGCACCCCCCAAAACGACGCGGGAAAGCACCGGTCGTGCGGCCTCACCAAGTTTGATACGTTGGTGGTTCTCTTTCTGGACGCTCCGCGCGGACTTTGATCCGGCCTGGTGGCTGCCCAACCTGTTCCTATTGCTCTACCCGCTGTGGTTCTTGCCAGGGCTCGTCCGCGGCCCATAATCCTAGCGTGGTGACTCTTTGAATACGGAGACTGTTCGATCTCCCCGAGACGCACATATTTCCGCTGGACATGGGTTGGAGCGGCTGGTTTTATCGTCTATCAACGAGCAAGGATGGAGTCGGATTAAGTGCCGCTTTTGAAGCATAATGTCGTGATCGCCGCTCCCGTGG
>QMMB01000445.1 GCA_003647035.1 Deltaproteobacteria bacterium
CGCCCGTTTCCGTGTGATAGTAGTCCGCGCGATGGCTTGCCGTCGCCGTGATGACGCTCTCGGAGGTGTCTGCTTTGTCCTCACACCCGGGCTGGGCGCGCAGGTAGTCGAGGGCCGCAGGCAGCTCCGCTGCCGTGATCAACCAAGGAATCCAGCCATCGCCATACTTCGCCGCGCGACGCATCGCGGGCCTGGAGTTTCCTCCGATGAAGATCGGCGGATGTGGCTTTTGTACCGGCTTGGGTTCAAAGGCGATGTTGTCGAACTTCGTGTACGGCCCATCGAAGCTGGGGCGGTCTGCCGTCCAGCATTCTTTCATCACCTCCAGAGATTCATCTGCGATCTTGCCGCGCTCTTTGAAGGACACACCCATCACATCGAACTCCGGTTCCATGTGGCCAACAGCGGTTCCGAGTGTGAAGCGCCCGCTCGTCAGGAAGTCCACGGTGGCAACCTGCTTGGCCAACATCAGCGGATTACGTAGGGGCAACACCAAGATGTAGGTCAGCATGTGAATGCGCTCCGTCGCCCCGGCCAACACCGCCGCCGCGGAAAGCCCCTCGGGAAAACGCGCGCCCATCGTCTCTTCCATCTCGCCGGGCATGAAAATATGCTCCGGTATCGTCAGCCAGTTCCACCGCTGTTTGTCCGCGGCTCTGGCGTAGCGGAGAATCTCGGGTCCCCCCGCGGCAGGCTCCCAGGGTGCCATGGCCGCCGGATAGTTGATGAGTGCGGGGGTCGCGAGTGCGAATTTCAACGGTTTCATTCGGTTGGTCCTCTCTTAGTAAATCACTTCATCGGCCACGAGTTGATCGTATCTTTCACCGGACATGGCAAGGATCTCTTTGAACACCCTCTCGTTGTCCTGACCGATCACCGGTCCGGGTTTTATGTCGGCATCGAACGCGCTGGTCTTGACGTATGAGCCGTAGATGGTCTCCCGGAAACCCAAGGGGTGTGTCACCTCGACATAGGTCTCACGCGCCTTGTAATGGGGATCGTCCAGCAAGTCGGCCACATTGAGGACGGGTGCAGCCGCCACGCCGAAACCCTGCAGCCTATCCGCCAGCTCGCGGTCATCGAAACCGGCTGTCCATCCTGCCAGATGCCGGTGCAGCTCATCGATGTTCGCCTGGCGCGCTTTCGAGGTGGCATAGACATCCTCCGCGGCCCATTCGGGATGCTCCATGGCCTCGCGCAGGCCCTGCCACTCGCCATCTGTCATCACGGCGATACTGATCCACCGGTCTTCCCCCGCACATGGAAACACCCCGTGCGGCGACGCCGCAGACAGGGGGTGCTCGTTCCCCTTGGTCCCTCCCACCCGTCCGTTGAGGACGTAGTCCATATAGGCGGGTGCGACCATTTGCATGATGGCTTCCTGCTGTGAGAAATCGACATGCTGGCCTGTGCCGGTGTTGTCACGGTGCTGCAGCGCGGCCAGGATGGCAAAAGCACCGAGGATCCCGACAAACGGGTCGGAGTAGGCATTTTCTACCGGGGTTGGCCCTTCCCCCTTGTACCCAACCAGGCTGTCCAGACCCGTGAGGGAGGTCAGGCTCAGGCCGTACGTGCGCACGTTTTTCAGCGGGCCCGACAAACCCGCCGCGGGCATCGAAAACATGATGATGTCCTTTTTCGCCGAAACGAGCTCGCTGTAACCCAGGCCCAGTTGTTCCATCACACCCGGCCCGAAGTTTTCGATCACCACATCGGACTGGGCGATCAGTTCCAGCACTAGTTTCTTGGCCTCGGGCTTTTTCAAGTTCAGCGAAATACTTCCGTTGCCGGCCCAACAGGCGTGGTTCGACAGGCTGCGGTTCGGCCCGGGTTCCCCTTCGGCAAAGGGCGGAAGGTTCCGGGTCATGTCGATTCGCGCGCGGGACTCGACCTTGCACACCTCGGCACCCAGGAAGCCCAAGGTTTGCCCGACCACAGGTCCGGCCCAGACCCAACCGAAGTTGACGACTCGTATGCCCTCTAGAGGTCGTTTGTTTGCCATGGGAGTCTCCTGATTGCGCCCTCGTCGAGGCCCAGCCAATCGCCGTACACCTCTTCGTTGTGTTGTCCCAACAGAGGCGCGGGCTGGGTAGGACCGCCGGGACTTTCCGGCAGCTTGAAGGGGGCGCCGAGCGTCTTGACCACACCCAGCTCGGGGTGTTCCACGTCCACGAAATAGTGCCGGGCCCGGAGATGGGGATGCTCGGCTGCCTCTGCGATGGTGAACACGGCCGTAATCGGGCACCCGGCTGCTTGACACTTGTCCATGATCTCCATCTTCGAGTGCTGCATGGCCCATTCTTCGATGAAGGGATAAATGACGTCCGCGTTCTGGGCCCGCGCGAACATGTCCTGGAAGATCTCTAGGTCTGCCCACTCCGGGTTCCCCATCACCTCCCTCAGGCCATTCCACTGACCCGGTTCCAACGCGAGCATCCACACATGCCCGTCCTGGCAGGGAACGATCGTGGCCGGGGCGCCCAACGGCATTCCGACACCGGTGCGTTTGTCGAACTTGCCGTCCTGAGCCAGGCCCCCGATGTTCTGTCCGCCGACAAAAGCCGCCGCAATCGCCTCCGCACAGGACACATCGATCTGCTGGCCCGTACCGATCACATCGCGGCCATAGGCGGCGGCAAGTCCCCAGGAGGCCGCTGCGACGCCGCCAAAATAATCAGCGGCAAAGGTGCCGTGCTCGAGGGGTGCTTCCCCTGGCCGGCCGCAATAGCGAGAGCTCGCGCCCGAAAGGTGATAGGCATTCAGGTCGTAGCCGTTCCAGCCGCTATAGGGGCCGGTCTGACCGAAGGGCGTAATGGAAATGACCACCAGATTGGGGTTTGTCTGCGCCAGGACGTCGTAGGAGAGGCCCCAAGCCTTCATCTGTGCAGGAAGGTTGTTCTCGATGAGGATGTCCGCTGTTTCCGCCAGGCGGAGAAACAAGCCCCGGCCCTCTTCGGTGGCGACATCACAGGTTACCCCGCGCTTGTTGGTGTTGTTGACAAAGAACAACCCACTTTTTTCGAGGTGGGGCTCATCCTTCGGGAACGGCCCGATCTGACGAGACGCATCCCCATCGGGCGATTCCACCTTGATCACGTCCGCACCAAAATCGCTGAACAACTTGGCGCAGAACGGAGCCGAAACCATCTGGCCGAAATCGATGACCTTGTACCCTTTGAGGGCCCCGCCGTTTACGTCTGTGCTCCCTTCGCCGTTAGACATTGTTTCGAGCTCCGTGACTACACTGCGAAGGGGTTGGGAATGGTTACGTCGCTGTCACCGTCCAGCACGTTTGCGGCGATGAGTTCCTCGAGATAGCGGGAATCCCACCAGTTGAGCTGCAACTGCTTGGCGCGGCGGAAGTAGAGCTGGATGTCATACTCCAG
>QMMB01000446.1 GCA_003647035.1 Deltaproteobacteria bacterium
CCCGGTGATGGGTGTTTTCTTTGCGTTTCTCCGGGACCCACGTGCAGCAGCTCCTGTGCCAGGAGCGACCGTTCCCCCCGTTTGCTTGCCAAGTTCCCGCTTTCATTGCTGTCTCCCTCCCAGGGGCGTTGGATATCCAGGGTCGGCGGTGCACACTTTGCGCGCTTCGAACGAGGTGCGCAGGACGTGCGCTAGCCGACGCTTGCGTCACCTCAGCACCGCGCCACGCAGAACCATCCCGCACATCAGCAACAGGGGGTGCCGATGCAGTCCCCGCTGCACAGTGAGCCCCCGCAGCACACCGAACCCACGATGCAGGATGACGGGCAGGTGGACTCACATGTTCCGTTTGCGCAAGTCATGTTGCCGGAGCCAAACGGGTCTGGCCCGCACACGCCGCCTGGCGCACATGGACAGTTCTGTGTTCCCTCCGGGCAGGTCTTCACGATCTCGCACCATGTACCGTACGAGGTCGAACTGACGACGTATTCATTGCACTCCCAGCCCACGCCGAGTGGGGTCCCTCGGAAGAACTCGATGCAATCTTCTGGGGTATCGCAGGACTTCGGCTGACAGAATCCGTTTGCGCAATAGCCGATGCATTCGCTCGCGAAGCCGTAGCAATCGCTATAGCCCCAGTTATCGCACCCGGAGCCATCGGAGAACGTGCGTTCGAGGTTGAGTTGATTCGATACGCATGAGCTTTGAAGTGACCCTTTACCACTCGATGCGCCGTCTCCGCCGCATCCGGCGATGAGTAGCGCCGCCGCACCCAAAACCGGGACAACCCAGGTTCGACCACCATACTGCATGTGTCCTCCTTCGTTTGTCTGCAAGAGGCACTGCAACGTGCATACCAGGCTCTGCTCGCCGGCCCGTCGTCGACCGTCGCCCCGAAAACCGAGTGAATTCCATGAATTTTCAACCTGCTGCTGTCGGTCGCTTCAAGGCGCCACCCACGGATCATGGGGATACGGCGCAGGGTTTTCGCCACTTCGGTACAGCGGCTGGCGGCCGCGGCCTGAATCTGCCAAGACGCGCCCTCTCGCGAAAGCGTGGGGGTTCGAGACGTGCAGAATATGATTCGAAATGTGGCGATTATCGCCCACGTGGACCACGGCAAAACTACGCTGGTGGACGCGATGTTGCATCAGACGGGCGTCTTTCAGGCGCACGAGACGGTGCGCGAGCGCGTGCTCGATTCGAACGATCTCGAGCGTGAGCGCGGCATCACGATTTTTGCAAAGCACGCGTCGATTCGCTGGAAGGGCTACAAGATCAACCTCATCGACACGCCCGGGCACGCCGACTTCGGCGGTGAGGTCGAGCGGACGTTGAGCATGGCCGACGGCGCGCTGCTCTTGGTGGATGCAGCCGAAGGCGCGCTCCCCCAGACCCGATTCGTCCTGTCGAAGTGCATCGAGCTCAACCTGCCTGTGGTCACCGTCGTCAACAAGATCGATCGAAGCGATGCACGTCCCGACGAAGCGCTCAACGAAGTGTTCGATCTCTTTTGCGACCTCGGGGCCACCGACGAGCAAGCCGACTTCGCGCATATCTATGCGATCGGGAAGGACGGAATCGCCAAGCGCGAGCTCGAAGACGAATCGACCGACCTCACGCCGCTCTTCGAAACGCTGATCGAACGCCTCCCGGCCCCCGAGGGCGACCCTGCCCTCCCCCTGCAGCTGCTGGTGCACAACACGATCCACGACGAATACATCGGCCGCATCGCGATCGGCCGCATCCGAAACGGCACGATCAGGCCGCAGGAAATGGTGGCCATCATCGGCAAGGACGGTGTCGTGGAACGCAAAGTCGGCGCGTTGTGGGGCTTCGAAAGCCTGGATCGCGTGAGCATCACGGAAGCCTTCGCCGGCGACATCGTCGCGGTCTCCGGCATCGAAGAAGTACACATCGGCGACACGATCGCCCCGCCGAGCCACCCGCACCCACTCGAGCGGATCTCTGTGGAGCAGCCAACCATCAAGGTCCGTTTCATGGTCAACACCTCGCCCTTTGCCGGGCGTGTAGGCGACTACGTCACCTCGCGACAGGTGCGCGAACGGCTCCTCAAAGAGGCACAGCGCAACATCGCGATGCGGGTCGAGGAGGGCGATCAACCTGATTCGTTCATAGTCTACGGCCGTGGCGAGCTGATGTTGACGATCTTGGCGGAGACGATGCGGCGGGAGGGGTATGAGTTTGCTCTCGGAATGCCTGAGGTCGTCGTCCGCGAGATCGACGGGAAGAAGTACGAGCCGGTAGAGACCGTCGTCGTCGACGTACCACAACACCACGTGGGCACGGTCACACAGCTCCTCGGCGAGCGCCGGGGCGTCATGGGCAAGATGAGCCCCATCGGCGTCAATCGTTCGAGAGTCGAGTATCGCGTCCCCTCTCGCGGCCTGATCGGCTTTCGCTCGTTGTTCATGACCGAGACGCGCGGAGAAGGGCTCCTCAACGCGATGTTCGAGGGCTGGGATCCGTACGCGGGCCCTCTGCTTCGCCGCAAGAACGGAGCGATCGTCTCCGACCGGGTTGGGGCCACGACACCGTACGCCCTCTTCAACCTGCAGCCACGAGGAAAGCTGTTCGTGGGCAACGGCACGAAGGTCTACGAGGGCATGATCATTGGGGAGCACAACCGCCCCAGTAACCTCGATGTGAATTGCACGCGCGAGAAGAAGCTAACCAACATCCGGGCCGCCGGACGTGACGAAAACGTGGTCCTGACGCCACACCGCGTGCTCACCATCGAAAACGCGCTCGACTGGATCGACCAGGACGAACTGGTGGAGGTCACGCCGGATGCGGTGCGGATCCGTAAAGCGATCCTGCAGTGCAACCTGCGCCCGAAGCGCGAGGCGCCCAAGAAGGGCTAGCCCCCCTCGGCGTCACACGCAGCAATTACGAAGGACCTCAGTCGCACGGCCCGGAAACAAGCCCCAGTACCGGTGCGACCTCTGGCAGTTGATTGTGCATTGCGAAAGATCCGCCGCAGACTTTCGCGCACGGAGGAGAACCCAACGCCCTCGGCCAACCCGACACACCGTCCCGTTGCCGGCGACTGACGTCCATCGCCACCCAAAACCTGCAATCGCTGTGCCAGCCAATTGCAGCCGAAAAAGGGTCACATATGGGCGCGCCGCTCTTGTAGAGGCGAAGAATCTTCGCGGAAGCCGTCGAAGCCGCAGCCGTTGCGCAAATTGCCCAGGGGGGCGCTCGGGGTTCATGATGGGTGGGTTGTGGCGAAATCCGGATGCAGACGCGGCAAAGGTAGCAGCCCCAGTGGTGGCTCACGCCGCTCATCGAAGACAGAGCGGGACGCGCTTCACCGGGCCTTCGCAGACGTGAAGCCCTTGGACCGCAAGACGGCAAAGC
>QMMB01000447.1 GCA_003647035.1 Deltaproteobacteria bacterium
CAACGAGGACGCCTTGTTGCCGCTCGTCGATTCGTACGTCGCGAACGGTCGACACGAGGATGCCTTTCCGCTGCTTCAGATTCTGGTTCAGCGCTCCGACAAGCGAGAACCGGACGAGCAACACCGACTTGCGTCGGTGTTGGGTGAAACGGCGACCAAGCTCGGCCACGCGGACGAAGCCGTCGGCGCCTACGAGCGGGCCTACGAGATCGACAACGACGATTCACCCACGCTCAAAGGCTTGGCTGGCAGTTACTTCCGGGCGGAGCGATGGGACGACGCGTTCAAGTACCATCAGTTGCTGCTGGTCCAACACCGCGACGCGCTCGGCCGCGACGAGATCACCGAGGTCTTCTATCGACTCGGTGTCGTCAAGCGAGAGCAGGGCGAGGACAAGAAGGCCCGCAACATGTTCGACAAGTCGCTCGAGGAGGACACGCATTTCGTGCCCGCCCTCGAAGCGATGGTTGCCCTGCAAACGGCAGAGGGTGACTGGGACTCGGTGGTTCAATACAAGAAGCGCATCCTGGATGTCGCTGAAGGGCCTTCGGCCCGGGCCGCGCTGCTCGTCGAGCTAGGAGACCTCTGGCAGGAGAAGCTGAAGGACGCGGACGCCGCGGCCGAGGCGTATACCGAATCGCTCGACATCGAGCCTGACGCCCACGTGGTGCTTCACAAGCTCCTGGTAGCCTACCAAAGCGCGGACCGTTGGTCCGAAGCCATCGATATCATCGAGCGCGTCTCCGCCCTCGAGGAGCGCGACGAGGCCAAGGCTAAGTACAGCTACACGATCGGTGTCGTCCTCCGGGACAAGCTGGAGGACGAAGACGCCGCCCTCGAGCACTTCAACGAGGCCCTCGACCTCGACAGCACTCAGCTCAAGCCCTTCGAAGCGGTCAACAAGCTCCTCAACGAGCGCAAGGACTGGAAGGCGCTCGAGCGCGCGTATCGCAAGATGCTTCACCGCATCATCAACCAGGGCAACACGGACCTCGAGCACAACCTCTGGCACACGCTCGGCATCATCTACCGCGACCGTCAACGGAACTTCGATGCGGCGGCAGAGTCGTTCCGGATGGCCGCAGGGCTCAAGCCGGACAATGCCGTCGAGCACGAGATTCTCGCTGAGCTGTACGCCACGATGCCGGACAAGACCGAAGAGGCCATCGCGGAACACCAGTGGCTCCTCGCGGCCGACCCGAACCGACTCGACTCGTACCGCGCGCTGTACAAGCTCTACTTCGACGCTCGCGCTTACGACAAGGCGTGGTGTATCGCTCGGACGTTGACCTACTTCCAGAAGGCGGACGAAGAGCAGCAGAAATTCTACCAGCAGTACAGGCAGGATCGCGAGATCCAGCCCAAGACGCGGCTCAGCAACGAGAACTGGGTCAAGGACCTGATGCACTCCGACCAGGACATCTACATCTCCAAGATCATGGAGGTGATTGCACCTGCGGTCCGCGCGTCGCTAGCGGTGACAGACAAGAAGCTGAACCTGCACAAGCGCAAGCCGGAAGACCTCACCAACCCGAGCCTCGCGCTCGCGCGGCAATTCAAGCTTGCGCAGGACGTGCTCAGCATCTCCATCCCGGTTCGTCTCTTCATTCAGAAGGAGCTGTCGGGAGCGCTTCGCGACGAGTCACGCAGCAACCCGCCGGCGATCATCACCGGCTACACGCTGCTCTCGGGCTACCGTCCCGTCGACCTGGCGTTCGTGTGTGGGCGTCACTTGACATACTACCGTGGTGAGCAGTTCATCCGTACGATGTACAACTCGCACACCGAGCTCCGGACGCTGCTGCTAGCCGCGATGCGGGTGGTCGGCATGGGGGGAGGCGACGCCAGCGTGGAGTCGACCGCCAAGCAGCTGGCCAAGCACCTGGATCAGGCGCACCTCGACGTGCTCAAGCAAGTCGTTCGCAAGTTCGTCGATGCAGGCGGCAAGGCCGACATCAAGCGTTGGATGCAGGCGGCTGAAATCACCGCGCTTCGTGCCGGTCTGCTTCTGTGCGACGACGTGGACACCGCTGTGCGCATGACCCAACAAATCGCGTCCGAGTCCACGGCCGACCTCGCTCCGCGCGACAAGGTCAAGGAGCTCGTCGTCTACAGCATCTCGGAGAGCTACTTCCGCCTCCGGGAGCAACTGGGCATCCAGATCAAGGTCTGACCTGGTCGGAGGTGCCCGACTTGGGCAAGCGTGCATCGAGCCCCGTCATGTGACAGTGATTGTGCATGCTGGAGCTCGAGCTCGACACTGAAGTCAGTACGCTTACCCTGGCGCGGTCGCTCGCGGCTGTGCTCGAGGGAGGCGACGTCATCGGCCTCGAGGGCGGGCTCGGTGCTGGCAAGACGACCTTTGCGCGAGGCGCCCTCCATGGGCTCGGCGTGCCGGAGGATACAGCGGTGACCAGTCCGACGTTTGCGCTGCTGCATCACTATGAGGGACGTCTTCCGATCGCCCACGCGGACTTCTACCGCCTGACCGACGAAGTGGAGCTCGGGGAGCTGGGCGTCGATGAGTTGGTCGAAGACGGGGCGGTGCTGCTTGTCGAGTGGGGCCGTAAGTTTCCCGGCATGGCCAGCCGAACCGTTCTGTGGGTGGAGCTGGAGATCGTCTCCGAGGTAGCTCGTCGGGTTCGATTGCGCCCTCAGGGCAGCCGAGGAGATGAGATCATCGGCGCCATCGGTAAGCGAGTTCGAAGCTGAGCGGTTCCCGGTTGCGGGGCCCTGGGGGCTCTGGTAAGTGCGCGCGAACGTCCAGGTTGAACTGACTCGATGCCCCGCCGCGATGACATTGAAAGCATCCTTCTGATTGGGTCGGGGCCGATCGTAATTGGGCAGGCTTGCGAGTTCGATTACTCCGGCACTCAGGGCGCCAAGGCGCTCAAAGAAGAGGGCTACCGGATCATCCTGGTCAACTCCAACCCGGCGACGATCATGACCGACCCGGAGTTCGCGGACCGGACCTACATCGAGCCGCTGACCCCGGAGACTCTCGAAGCGATCATCGAACGTGAGAAGCCCGATGCGCTCCTGCCCACCCTTGGGGGACAGACCGCCTTGAACCTCGCGTTGGCACTCGCCGATCGCGGCATCCTCGAGAAGCACGGCGTGGAGCTGATCGGCGCGAACGTAGACGCCATCCGAAAGGCCGAAGAGCGGAAGCTGTTCAAGGCCGCGATGGACAAGATTGGCCTCGGCAGCGCGCGCGCCGACGTCGCTCGGACCGTCGAGGGGGCCCACGCGGTAGCGGATAAAATCGGGTACCCGATCATCCTGCGTCCCTCCTTGACGATGGGAGGCTCCGGTGGCGGCGTGGCCTACAACAAGGCCGAATTCGACAAGGCGATTC
>QMMB01000448.1 GCA_003647035.1 Deltaproteobacteria bacterium
GATTTCGAGCACGCCGTCGCCGTCAAGATCTGCCACTTCGACATCGCGTATGCGGTTGAACTCCCCGCCGAATTCCGCGTGCCAGAGCGTAGTCGGCCGGAGCTTGCCCTTTTCGCGATGCCAGAGCTTCACATAAGCGCCCGTCCCTGCGGCTGTGAGAATCCCAGGTGGCTGGCCGCGCGGCGTGAAAGGCATCGCTTTGTGAAAGATATTGCTCTGCGTGTCCTCGACGACCTCGGTCTTCCACTCACCGTCTTCGCGCGTCAGGATATCGAAACGCGCGGGCCCAGGCTTGGATGTCGCCTGCCCGTCGACCACCCCGAACTGCGAGAAGGCCAAGAGCAGGCCATACGGAAGAGAGTCGGGGATCGCCGGCGCACCAGTGCGTCGGTCGACAGGCGCGTCGGCTTCGGCGTGGGCAGGGGCCTCAGCAGGTCCGGCGGGCGCGGGCTTTTCACCCTTGCAACCGGCGACGATACACAGCACGCCAAGCGCAAAGCCAATAGCCAAGCAATCTCGCACTTTGCATTGCTAGCAACGCCGCCTGCTCCGCGCAACCAAGGGCCATCAGGGTCGGCGCTGGTCGAGCAACCGGAGCAACGATCCTAGCGCGCGATCGCCAGCATCGATCCCAGCCTCGTACTTGGCTTCCAGATTTCGCCCCTCGGGGGTCTTTGCAGCGATTCGAGAACGGCCCAGCTGCCGATGAGCACGATGTGTCGAAAGCTCGAGGGTGCCGACGCGCGTTCGCCGTCGCGCCCGCTGCGATAGGTGCCGTCGCTCTGTTGTTGCGCCAGCAACCAACGCATACCGTCGACGTAGTAGCGACGGCCGCGTTGATCGAGAATTGCCGACGCGATAAGCACCTCGCCTGCGGCGTCAGTGTCCTGGGCGGCGATGCAAACCCTCAGCAACTGCGGCAACGCGCGACGAACAAAGTCCAGCTGACGTTCGTTGAACACGCGCGGCGTGACGCGACCGAGATCGGTGACCGCCGCGATCTCGTGAAAGATCGCGTACGCGGAGCGCACGGTAGGCACCCAATCGCTGGCCGCAGCGCCCATAGCCACCTCGGTGGCCGCCGGGTCGAACTCGATGGCGATCCCCGCAAAACGCAGCAGCCCACTCGTCCACAGCGCAGTCGTCGGTGACATCTCCGTTAGGGCTTGTCTGAGATCGGACTCGGACAACGCGGCAAGATAACGCGAAGTATCGATTCCGACCCCGTTCATCGAGCGCAGCAGCACCACCCAGTAGCTGAGCGCAACAGGCGTCAGCTCGATCGCCGGCTCGAGCTGGCCCAAGCGCTTACGGGCCTCCTGCTTGGCACGCTCCCGCACCGCAGCAGACGGGTGGAGCTTGGCAATCTGCGCCCACGACCAGGCGTCCGTCCCGATCTCACAGAGCTTCGCGTAGGCGGGGTTCGGGGGGTTCGCGGCAAGCCATTCGAGTGACTTGTGCAGCGCTTGCAATGCAGCCTCGTCGGACGACTTGCCTACAGGCTGCGCGCGTTCACAGGATGGAAGCACGAACAGTAGACTCGAGATCAGCGCCGTTCGCCGAAGAAACGTCATGGTCGCGAGCTTAGCACCTGAGTGGATCGACCCCGAATGCGCAGACGATGGAGCTGTGGTATCACTTCCGTTCCGGAGGTCTTATGAATTCCCGTTGGTTGACTTACTCGTTCGCACTGCTTGGATTGATGTTGTTATACGCCTGCAAGGGAGGAGGCGATGGCGACGTCGGCGGCACCTTCCTCGAGGTGCTCCAGACGTCGCCCGAAAACGGAACGACGGACACCCAGGTCGCGACGCGGGTCGGCTTTCAGATAGATGCTCCCATCGATCCAACCACGCTCACGAACGAAACCTTCGTTGTAACCGATCCGGACGGCACGCCGGTGGTGGGCGCCTTGGCCATCGGCGATGAGCCGAACATCGCCGTGTTGACCCCCGATGAATCCCTTGCCGTGATCACGAGGTTCACCGCAACCATTACGACGGGGCTCAGATCCACGAGTGGCGTCACTCTCGAGGAGGACTTCGAGTGGCGGTTCACGACCCTCGACAGCGCGTGGGGAGCCGCGGAGTCGGTCGAAGAGATCGCCACGGGGACCTCGTCCGGGCAGGAAATCGCCATCGATGGGCAGAACAACGCCCTCGCGGTCTGGGAGTATACCGAACCAACAGGAACCACCGTCTGGGCCAATCGCTACACTCGCGCCGACCTCTGGGGAGAGCCCGAAGTAATCGATACCGGCGACGGAGTCGCAACGGCTCCTCAGGTGGCCGTGGATGGCGCCGGCAACGGGTTCGCCGTCTGGCAAGAAAACTTCGGCAGCGGCACTGCCCGCATTTGGACCAGTCGCTACGTCGTCGACGAAGGCTGGGGTGCCCCTGAGGTGTTGCAAAACGGTGAGGTCACGACGGCTCAGAACCCCGCGATCGCGGCCGACCCGGCGGGCAATGCGATCGCGATTTGGGTCCAGGCGGACATGGCAACTGGGCTGCCGGTCGTATGGTCCAACCGCTATGTCTCCGGCTCGGCATGGGGCGCCGCCGAGCGCATCGACGACCCCCTCGTCGAGATACCGCCGACCCTATTGGCGACGACCGCCGTGGATATGGACGCCGACGGGAACGCCATCGCGATGTGGACGCTGTTCGGGGGGGTGATCTGGACAAACCGCTACACGGTCGGCTCCGAATGGGGAACGGCCGAACTAATCATGGCAGATGGGGGCGCGGTCGGCGCGCGGCTGGATGTGGGGTCCACGGGGGACGCGTTCGCGATCTGGGTTCAGGAGGACGAAGGCGCCATGCGCCAGGACATCTGGGGCATCCGCTTTACGGACTCCAACTGGGGCACGCCGGAGCGAATCGACGACTTTGACGACGGCGACACGGTGGAGCCAGACATCGCGGTCGACGGGATGGGTATCGCGCACGCGGTTTGGTCGCAGTCGGACCCTGATTTCCGCAACATCTGGGCCAACCAGTACACGCCCGGGACCGGCTGGGGCGCTTCGGAGCTCATCGAGCCGCCGAACGACGACCCCCTCGAGGACGACGACGCCACGGTTCCGCGCGCCGCGGTCAACACCGCCGGCAACGCGTTCGTCGTCTGGCGTCAGACGTTCCAGGACTGGGGCAGCATCTGGTCCAATCGCCTCGATCCCGGGACGGGCTGGATGACCGCCGAGCTGATCGAAGACGACGGACGAGCTGCCAAAACACCCAAAGTAGCGGTCGACGACGACCGCCACGCGCACGCATTGTGGCTGCATGCGTTCAGCACGAGCAGCGAGTGGGTGCGAACCAATCGGTTCGAGTAAGGCGACTGTA
>QMMB01000449.1 GCA_003647035.1 Deltaproteobacteria bacterium
CTAGCTGACGGCGGCGATGGCCGCGTCGTAGTCGGGCTCTTGGACGATGTCCGCAACGAGCTCGGTGTGAACCACCTTGTCGTGCTCGTCGACGACGACAATCGCGCGGGCGGCGAGGTCCTTCATGGCGCCGTCGACCATCCTGACGCCGTAGTCGTCCAGGAAGCTGCCGCGGAAGGTCGAAAGCGGAACCACGCCCTCGAGGCCCTCTGCGACGCAGAAACGCCGCTGTGCGAACGGAAGGTCAGGGCTGACGACGAGGACGACGACGTTGTCGAGGCCTGCCGCGCGTTCATTGAAACCGCGCGCCGTGGTTGCGCAGACGGGCGTGTCGTAGCTCGGGTTGATCGTGAGGATCTTCTTCTTCCCTTTGAAGCTCCCGAGCGTCTTCTCGCTCAGGTCGACTCCGATGAGGAGGAAGTCCGGAGCGGCGCTGCCGTTGGCCGGCAGATCGCCATTGGTTTGAACCGGGGTTCCCTTGAGCGCGGTGGTGGCCATGATTCTCCTTCTGAGGCGCGGGTAGGCCGGTTCTATAGGGACTTTGCCGGAAATTCCAAGCGGTTGCCGACGATAAAGAAATTCATTATCAGTAAGCCGTGAAGTCCTCCCTCGCCGATCTGCCCCTCGGGCAACTCGCCAAAATCGTGTCGATCGACTGTGACCGCCACCTCTCGCGGCGTTTGATGGAGATGGGCCTTCTCCCCGGAACCCCGGTCCGGGTGGTCCGCGTGGCACCGCTCGGCGATCCGATCGAGCTGCGGGTCCGCAACTATGCCCTGTCGTTGCGGCGCGCCGAGGCGGCCAACATCGCCGTGGGCTCCGAGGAAACGGTGTGAGCGGCAACGCGGCCCCCGCGCAGGTCTTGATCGCGGGCAACCCCAACTGCGGCAAGAGCACTCTCTTCAATGCTCTTTCGGGCGGCAGCGCTCATGTGGGCAACTATCCCGGCGTGACGGTCGACCGGACCAGTGCGCGCCTGCGGCTCGGTGCACAGGAGATCGAGCTTGTCGACGTGCCGGGGATGTACAGCCTGACCGCGGGGTCTCCCGAGGAGCAACTTGCGGTCGACGCGCTGCTCGAAGGGGAAACCAGGGCGGTGATCTGCGTCGTGGACGCGACGACCTTGCAGCGGGGCCTCTATCTGGCGCTGCAGCTCACCGAATCCGGGATTCCGGTCGTCGTTGCGCTCAACATGATGGACTCCGCCGAGAGTCTCGGCCTTCAGATCGACACCGAGCGATTGTCACAGCTCTTTGGCGCGCCCGTCCTTCCGGTGGTCGCCACCAAGCGGCGCGGCTTGGATGCTCTGCTCGCCGCACTCGACGAGGAGCTTGGGCGCGGCAGCAGCGCAAAGCGGGCAGAGCTTGTCTATCCGCCAGAGCTCGAAGCCGACGTGGCGAAGCTCGTTCCAGTCGTCGCCAAGTGGCGCCCTGAGACGGCTCCGAGCCAGCTACGCGTATTCGCACTCTGGTGCCTCCTTTCTCTCGGTGAAGACCATCTTCGCGGGATCCCGGACGACGTGCGGCGAGCCGTCCAAGAGATTCGGCAGGCCGCCCGGGCGCTGGGCCGTAACATTGACCTGGAGATCATCTCCTCTCGCTACGCCTGGCTCGACGACGCCTTGGGCGAAGCCTGCTCCGCGCAGGACCGAGGACCCTCATGGAGCGAGCGCATCGACCGCGTGCTCACCCATCCGGTCGCGGGGCTGGTCGTTTTCGCCGCCGTGATGCTCGGAATCTTCGAGGCGCTCTTCGCTGGGGCCGAGCCGTTGATCGCCGCGATCGAGAGCTTCACTGGGTTGATACAGGCGCAAGCCGCGGTGGTTCTCCCCGCGGGGGTGCTCCAAGACCTGGTTGTCGAAGGCATCATCGCGGGCGTCGGAAACGTCATCGTGTTTGCCCCTCAGATCCTGATACTCTTCCTCTTCGTCGGATTTCTCGAGGACTCGGGGTATCTCGCGCGCGTCGCGTTCGTGATCGACCGCGTGATGAAAGGGGTGGGGCTGCACGGAAAGGCATTCGTCCCCCTGCTGTCCGGGTTCGCTTGTGCGATTCCCGCCGTCATGGCGACGCGCACGATCGAACGCCGTCGAGACCGTTTGGTCACGATGTTGGCGCTGCCCTTGATGTCCTGCAGTGCCCGACTTCCTGTCTACATCCTCGTCGTCGGCACCGTCTTCGCGGGGCAGTCGCTCGGATGGTTCAGTGCTGGGGCGGTTGCGCTCTTCTCGATGTACACGTTGTCGGTCCTGGTCACGCTCGCGGCGGCTGCGGTCATTGGTCGCACCGTGCTCCCCGGTCCCGCGCCGACATTCGTGCTCGAGATGCCACCGTACCGGTGGCCCTCGGCGCAGATCCTATGGCTCAACGCCTGGCGTCGGTTGCGCGTTTTTCTCGTCGACGCGGGCACGATCATCTTGGCGATGACCATTCTCCTCTGGGCGCTCCTGTCGTTTCCGAAATCGGCCGACATCACCGAGCACTACGCCGCAGAGCGCGAGCGGCTCGAACAGACAGAGGCACCCGAAATCGACATGGCTCAAGCGCTCCGGTCCCTCGACTCGCAGGAGGCCGCGGAGCAGCTCGGCTACAGCTTCGGCGGCAGGTTCGGTCACGCGATCGAACCCGCGCTCCGGCCCATCGGCTTCGATTGGCAGATCGGGGTAGGGATCATCGGCGCGTTTGCTGCTCGCGAGGTCTTCATTTCCACACTTGGTGTGGTCTTCGGCATTGGCGAGGCCGACGAGGAGAACACACCTCTGCGGCAAGCTCTGCGGGACGCGCGCCACGCGGACGGCACCCCCGTGATGACGCCTCTTAGTGGCATTTCCCTCATGGTCTTCTTCCTGCTCGCCTGTCAGTGCATGAGCACACTTGCGGTCGTCAGGAGGGAGTCCGGGTCTTGGAAGTGGCCGGTATTCCTCTTTTCCTACATGACAGTGCTAGCGTACATGGCCTCTTTGGCCGTCTATCAGGGTGGGCAGCTCTTGGGTTTCGGATAGGGTTTCGGGTAGGGTTCGGGTATGCCGTGGCAGCAAATCATGGCAGGGTTGATCGTCGCAGCCGCCGGCGCCTATGTCGTCTGGCGGTTCCGCCGTAAGAGGAACCCGCGCCGCTCTCGGGGCCCAGACGTGCCCGTTTCGAGATTGACGCGAAAACGCCCGCCGCCAGGTTCGTGCGGGCATTGAGCGAAATGAGTACATTGGTGCAGACATGAGCCGATCCGCCACCATCGAAGGGCTTCGGAAGTTTCGAAAGAAGCTTTTGCGGGAGCGTGACCCTTGGCACGATACGTCGCGCGGGTTTCGCATCCGCAGGTTTGCGGGTCCGGAGTGCTTTCTCGAG
>QMMB01000450.1 GCA_003647035.1 Deltaproteobacteria bacterium
CCGTGGTAACCCGCAACGAGGGCCGCCTTCAAGAAGTCGCGCTCGGTGAGGACGCCGACTAGATTGCCTCGCTCGTCGACGACGGGCGCGCCGGAGATGTGCCTGTCGACCAACACACGAACCGCGTCAAGTAGACCCGTCTCGCGGGTGAAGACCACGGGCTTGGTGACCATGAAATCCCGAACTCGCACTTCCTTCACTGGCTTCACGACTCGCGCCTCCTCGGACATTCTCGAAGGCTGGTCGCGGACCTACCGCATGCGCCGCAGCCTTGCCCGTCCGGGTTGTTGAGCCCACCACACGTCCCGCGAATGCCGCCGCGCCCCGCGAGCAGGCCGACGCTCAAGCCCAACAGGGCGAGTGCGAAGACAGTGAAGCTGAGTAGGTAGGTCATCATCGCGATCAACCCCCAAAATCGTCGAACATGACGTTCTCCTCGGGGACGCCGAGGTCTGTGAGCATCTTCTGAACCGCCGAGATCATCAAGGGTGGACCGCACATATAGTACTCGCAGTCCTCCGGTGCGTCGTGGTCTGCAAGATAATGCTCGAAGGCTACCTGATGAATGAAGCCAACGGGGCCGTCCCAGTCGTCGTCACCCTTGGGATCGGAAAGCGCTGCAACGTAACCGAAGTTGGGATGCTCGGCGGCCAGGCGCTCGAACTCCTCGTGGTAGAAAAGGTCGCGCTTGCTCCGGACTCCGAACCAGAACGATATCCTGCGGTCGGTCTTAATGCGCTCGAGTTGGTCCAAGATGTGCGAGCGAAGTGGCGCCATGCCAGTGCCGCCCCCGATGAACACCATCTCGTTGTCGGTGTCCTTCGCGTAGAACTCGCCGTATGGGCCCGCGATGGTCACGTGGTCACCTGGCCGGAGGTTGAAGAGGTACGACGAGACGACGCCGGGCGGCACTTTGTCCCCCGAGCCTGGCGGTGGGAGCGCAATGCCGATGTTGAGAAGAATGATCCCCTTTTCCCCGGGATAGTTGGCCATCGAATAGGCTCGCGTGGTCGGCGTCTTGGTGCCTGCCTCGAACCTCCAGAGGTTGTGATGCTCCCACTCGTCGCGATACTCCGGCTCGATGTCGAAGTCAGAAAAGTTGGCTTGGTAGCCCGGGCACTCGACTTGAATGTAGCCGCCGGCCCGGAATGGCACATGCTCGTCGCGCGGAAGCTCGAGGACGATCTCCTTGATGAACGTGCTCAAGCCGCAAGTCGAACGCACCGTGCACTCCCACTTGCGAACGCCGAAGACTTCGTCGGGGATGCGGACCCGAATGTTCTCGCGAACGGTCACCTGGCAGCCGAGCCGGACGTGATCCGCAGCTTCCTTGCGTCCGATCAGGGCCGATTCTGTTGGGAGCATGGGACCGCCACCCCCGAGCACCTTCACACGGCACTGGCCGCAGGTACCTTTGCCGCCACAACCCCCAGGCAGGTACAAGCCAACGCTCGAGAGCGCGGTGAGCAGCTTCACGCCCGCGAACACTTGGAAATCACGATCGTCGTTGACGATCATCTCGACCACACCGGTCTCGACGAGCCTCGACCGGGCGAGGAGGATCACTGCCGACAGCGAGACGACGATTCCCGTGAAGATCGCAACCGCGAGGCCGATTTGAAATAGCACCCGCGCGTCCTCCTACAGCTGAATCCCGGCAAAGGCCATGAAGCCGAGCGACATCAGACCGACGATGATGAATGTGATCCCGAGACCTTGGAGGCCGTCAGGCACGTCGCTGTACTTGAGCTTCTCTCGAATGCCAGCGAGCCCCACCAGCGCCAGCGCCCAGCCGAAACCGCTGCCAATGCCGTACACGACACTCTCGGACATCGTGTAGTCGCGCTGGACGGAGAACAGAGTGCCGCCCAGGATGGCGCAGTTGACCGTGATCAGTGGGAGATAGATGCCGAGCGCGTGAAAGAGCGGCGGGAAGTAGCGGTCGAGGACCATCTCGAGGATCTGCACCATTGCCGCAATGACGCCGATGTAAGTGACCAGCCCCAAGAAGCTGAGGTCGACGTCCGGGAGCCCGGCCCAAGCGAGCGCGCCTTCTTCGAGAACATAGTGATACAGGAACGTGTTGACCGGAACGGTGATCACCTGAACGACTACGACGGCGGCGCCCAGACCGAGCGCCGTCTGAATGCGCTTGGAGACCGCCAGAAAGGTGCACATCCCGAGGAAGAACGAGAGCGCGAGGTTCTCGACGAAGACCGCTTTGATGAAGAGCTCGACGTAGCTTCCCATCACAACGCCTCCGTTCGATGCACTTCGTGAATGCGGAACTCCGCCTTCTCGACCTGCTCGACTTTCCACGAGCGAACGGCCCATATGATGAGACCGATCACGAAGAACGCACTCGGCGGAAGGAGCATCATGCCGTTCGGGCTGTACCAACCGCCATCCGCAACGGTCGGCAGGATGGTGTAGCCGAGCAGGGTACCGGCGCCGAGGAGCTCGCGTGTACTGGCGACGAGAATCAAAATCACGCTGTAGCCAAGTCCGTTGCCGACGCCATCGAGAAAGCTGAGCCCGACGGGGTTCTTCGAGGCAAAGCTTTCGGTGCGGCCGAGGACGATGCAGTTGGTGATGATCAATCCCACGAACACCGAAAGCTCGCGACTGGTTTCAAACGCAAATGCCTGAAGTGACTGGTCCACGACGATCACGAGCGATGCGATGATCGTCATTTGCACGATGATGCGGATGCTAGTCGGGAGCACGTGCCGGATCGTGCTGACCGCCGCATTCGCGAACGCTGCGACCACGGTGAGCGCGAGGCACATATAAAGAGAGGGGAGCAGCGACGTCGTGACCGCGAGAGCGGAGCAGATGCCGAGGACGTGCAGCGTAACCGGATTGTTGTCGACCACGGGATCGATGAGAGCGTGTTTAGCGGCGGAGCTCATGGGCCGTCTCCTTGCTGAACGCGGCGCAGGTAGAGCCCGTAGCCATCGTCACCGAGCCAGTGCTGAAGCAGCTTCGTCACGCCGTTGCCCGTGAGGGTGGCGCCAGAGACGCCATCGACGTGATAGTCGGCCAAAGGGTCATTTGCGGGGACGCGGCCCTTCACGACCTCGATCCTCAGATCGCCCGACTCGTCGAACGCGCGTTTGTTGCGCCAACCGTCCCGCCAAGCTGGTTTGGCGATGACGTCCCCGAGGCCGGGCGTTTCGGCGTGGGCGTAGAACGTGATGTCAACGACGGTGTTGCCATCCGCCTCGAGCGCGACAAACCCGTACAGGGTCGACCAGAGGCCATCACCGGCCACGGGCAAGATGATCTTGCTCACCTCCCCGTCTTGTCGAACGAGGTACACCAGGCCTCGTTGGGGGC
>QMMB01000451.1 GCA_003647035.1 Deltaproteobacteria bacterium
GGGACCCAGGGTCGTGACCCAGATGTCCTCGCCGGTTTCCCGATCGAGCATCGCATAGACGCCGCCCTTGTCGCCCGCGCCGACGACGTCGCGTCCACCCATGGTGAAGAGATTCGGAGCGGCGCCGATGTCCGCATCTGGACCCTGAGGAATGGGCATGAGCGCCGTGTAGATGTCGTCCTCGGTGAACTGCCGGAACCATTTCACGGTCCCCAACTCGTAGTCGATGGCTACCACCGCGTCGGCCATCGGGCTCGCGGGCTCTTCGTAGGTCTGACCGGTGCCGATGAACGCGAGCTTGCGTTCGGTGTCGATCGCAGCCGACGACCAGACGCTCACACCCGCACCCGAGGTTTCGTCGTCCTGCGTCACGTAGACGCGCCATCGCTCGGCGCCGTCTTCTTGCGCCAATGCCACGATGCTGCCGCGAAACGTGTAGTCGTCTTTCTGCTGAACGAGCTCTGCCGAGGCCACTCCGACGATCAGCATGTCGTCGATGGGAACCGCGGAGCTGAGGATGTCGGCGTCCGGATGATCATCGAGCGGTGTGGACCAATTGACGACGCCTGTCTGGCGGTCGAGCGCGTAGAAGGTTCCCCCTTGGTCGCCCACGAACACATGGTCGTCGGTCACCGCGAGGCTCGCGGAGATCGAGGTATCGGATACATCACTCGTCCACACCTCGGCGCCGTCCTCGACCGAACGAGCAAAAACGCGCCCGTCCCAATCAGCGAAGTACACGACCCCGTCGACGACCGCCGGCGTGCTCGTCGTCTCGACCCCTGTGTGCTCCCAAAGAAGCTGGAGGTCGGCGACGCTGTCTCGGTCGATCGCGGTCTCCAAGGTATTGCTGCGCGTGTTGTGAAGATCGTGGCCGAAGAAGCTCCATTCGGAATCGGCGCCGTGGTCGACCCCAGGCTCGGACGGGCCGCTCGTGCTGCACGCTGAAAGGGTGAAAAGCAAAAACGCTACGGGCGCGTACGTCAAGGACAAGCGAGTCACGAAAACCTCCGGCGCGACCTCTTATCAGAGAATGGTGCGACGCGCACACGGGTCCCGGCGGTGGGAAGGGTTCTCGTGTCGTCACTCCTGCGATAGGGTGCGCCATGCGGTCTCCGGTCAGCTGGGTTTGGCGAGGCGCGTTGGCCGTCTCGGCTTTCGGGTTGGCGCTCTATGCGTTTCAGGTCGGCGTCGTCGTCTCGGATAGGCCGGACGTGGTGGGTGCGGGGATCCTGACGCACGTGTACTACTCCCTCGGCTTGTTCGTGCTCGGTGGACTCGATCTCGGGGTCCCGATCGACGGTCCGGACGGCGCGCGGATCGCCCTCTGGTTCGCATATTTCCTGGCCCCGTTGGTAACGACGGGGGTACTGGTGGAAAGCGCGTTGCGACTTCTGAGGCCCGCCTGGATTCAACGGCAGCACCTCCGCAACCACATCGTCGTCGTAGGAGTGGGCCAGCTCGCGGAGCTGTTTCTCGAGACCCTGCATGCCGGGACGAAGAGCCCGCGCGTGCTCCTAGTCGACACGCGGCAGAGTCAGCGGCTGCTTGCGAAGGCACGAGATCAATATGGCGCACCCTATGTCTGCGTTGCCATCCGCCACAGCTCCACCCTGGGTCTGCTCTCCTTGAACCACGCGAAGGGCATCGCGCTACTGACCGGGGACGATCTCATCAATCTCGAGGCCGCGTGGGCAGTGCTCGAAGCCGAGCCTTCGATGTCAGTCGTGGCGCACATCGATGACATCCAGATGAAGCGAGAGATGGATCGGATGATGGGCGATAGTGGAGGTCAACGCATCCGCGCCTTCAACATGCATCACATGGCTGCGGACCGGCTGTACGACCAACACCTCGCTCCGCGCTTCGAGGAGACTTCGGCGCGCGACGCGGTCGTGCTGGTCGGATTTGGTCGCTTCGGACAGACGATGCTCGAGCACCTACGGCGCGAGGCGAGCGACGAGCTCGAACGGGTCGTGATCGTCGACCCGACTGCCAAGAACGCCGTTGCTGCCTTCAACATGCAGACCCACCAGTCGTCCTTTCCTGTGGACGTCATCGATGGCGATGCCGAAGATCCCATGGTCTGGGACCAACTCGACGCCCTTCTCAAAGACGTTGCCCACCCCCCGGTTTTCATCTTTGGAACCAACAGCGATTCACTGAACCTCCGCCTGGCGATGTTGCTTCGGAAGCGCTCACGGAGCCTCGAAATCTTCGTTCGGTGCTTCCACGAGTCCCGATTCTCGGCCCAGCTCGCCAAGGAGTACCGATTCCACGTGATGGCCCTCGAACAAATGATGCACGAGGCGCTCGAAGAGCTGCAAAAGGAGTGGTTCGACTAGCCCTTGCGCTGGGCCCCCTTTTGGGGCGAAGGTCGCACCATGGCACGTACTCCGGTGATCTCATGAAGAAACAGAAGTGGCTATCGATGAGAAAGAAGACGGATCCGGAGGTTCCGCTCAAGCCGCCGATTCCGTTTCTGGAAAACTACTCGAACGGTGAGTTCTTCCATGAACAGACGCCGCGGGACCGTCTGATCAACAAGTTGATCCTCGAGAAAGCCGACGAGAAGGCCCGCAAGCTCGGGGTCGACCGGCGACAGTTCCTCGCGAGCGCCGCCGGGATGGTCACGTCCTTGAGCGTGATCAACACGGTGAGTGGGTGCGGCAGCGGCGGCTTCAACACGCCCGACGCCGGCACGATGGATTGCGACCAGGCGACCGAGCTCGTGTCCGGCGGCGACCACTTCATCTTCGACATGCAGACGCACCACGTGGACCCGTCCGGGGAATACATCGAACGCAACCTCGCAATCGCACTCGGCTTGCCTCTCATTTTTCCTGGCGGCACTTGCAGCGAAGGCATGCAGACCAACGACTGCCTGGACTACGACAACTACATCGACCTGATCTTCCTCGAGAGCGAAACCACGATGGCGATCCTCTCGGGTTTCCCTGCCTCGCACTGCGAAACCACCGACGGGCCGTGCGGCATGATCATCGAGAACGACGTGATGGCCAAGGAGCGGGAGCAGATCAACCAGGCAGCGCAGAGCCAGCGCATGATCAACCACTGCAACGTGGCACCAAACGATGGCCTCGAGTTCCAGCTCGACCACATGCAGTACATTCAGGAGAACTTCGGCGTCGTCGGGGGTTGGAAGGTCTACCCAGCCTGGGTCCCCCCCAGCGGTGCCTCAGGGTACTTCTTGGACGATTCTGCCATTGGCATCCCCATGATCGAAAAAGGCATCGAGCTCGGCATGCCGACCTTCTGCGTCCACAAGGGACCGGACTTGCCGGGTTTCGTGGAGGAGTTCAACGACTCGCGCGACA
>QMMB01000452.1 GCA_003647035.1 Deltaproteobacteria bacterium
GTCTCGCGGCGGCTCGCGGGGGCGCGCAGCAGGACCGGTTTGTCGGTGGGGCGCCGTCAATTTCGTTGGCGCTCGCGAAGGAGTTGGGCGATGCGGTGGCGGTAGGGTTGCCGGGTCGTAAGCTCGTTCAAAGCAACGATGGGGTGGATGCCGTGTCCGACGCGGAGACCATCGGGGGCCGGTATGCGATTGTCAGCGTGCCGCCGGTGCTTGCTGGACGCATTGAATACGAACCGGCAGTTTCGGTTGGGCGGGATCAAGTCACGCAACGCTTTGCGATGGGCGCTGCAGTCAAGGTGCTCCTTACCTACGAGCGCGCGTTTTGGCGTGACGCCGGGTTCTCGGGTGAGGTCGTGAGCTCCGACGGGCCGCTCAGCGTCGTCTACGACAACACGTCGCATGACGGGCAGCAGCCTGCTCTCATCGGCTTCGTCGTCGGGAGCCAAGCGCGGCAGTGGTCCGCTCAACCTTTGGCCGACCGCCAGCGTCGCGTGACGAGCGCGCTCAAACGTTACTTCGGGGAAGAAGCGGGTTCGTTCCAAGAGTATCGCGAGCTCGACTGGGGTGCAGAGCCGTGGTCGCGTGGTTGTCCGGTCGGTGGGTTGCCGCCGGGGGTTCTCACCCACTCGTTTGCGCACCTTCGCAAACCCGAGGGCCGGATCCACTGGGCTGGCACCGAATCTGCCACCGAATGGATCGGCTACATGGAGGGTGCCATCCAGTCAGGCGAGCGCGCAGCGGACGAAGTCCTGCGACGGCTGTAGCGCCGCGCCCCTTTACCTACTGGGGCTGATGCGGACGGTGACGTCTTTGGAGGCGGGGGTGAAGCTGCCGTCGGCGTACCTGTCGAGGGGGACGAGGATGTTGGCTTCGGGGAAATAGGTCGCCACGCAGCGGCGGGGGATCGGGTAGGGGACGACGGTGAAGCGAGGGGCGATGCGGTGTTTGCCGCCGAAGTCGTTGCTGATGTCGACCTTGGAGCCCGCGGCGAAGCCGGCCTCTCGCATGTCTTCTTCGTTCACGAACACGACGCGTCGGCCGCCTCGAATGCCTCGGTAGCGGTCGTCGTTTCCGTAGACGGGGGAGTTGTATTGGTCGTGCGTGCGAACGGTCATCATGCGGTAAGCGCCGTCGGGCAGGGATAGATTGGGCGCCGGGTTGATGGTGAACCCGGCCTTGCCGCTTTCGGTATCGAAATCCCGTTCGCGGGCGCCGTTGTAGAGCTCGAAGCCACCCGGTTTGCGCACGCGCGCGTTGAAGTCCTCGAAGTTCGGGATCGCCTTGGCGATGAGGTCGCGGATGCGGTCGTAGTTCTCGATCAGCCAGCACCAGCTTACGGGGGTCTCCGGGCCCAGCACCTCTTGGCCGAGTCGCGCGACGATCGCTGCCTCGCTGTGGAGCTCTGGGTGTGCGGGCTTGAGGTGCCCTTGCGAGGAGTGGACGACGCCCATGGAGTTTTCAACCGTCACGAACTGCGGACCATAGGCTTGCGCGTCGACTTCAGAGCGGGCGAGGCAAGGCAGAATGATCGACCACTTGCCGCGAACCAGATGGCCGCGGTTGAGCTTGGTGCTCACGTGGACGGTCAGGTCGCAGTTTTCGAGTGCGCGGGCCGTGCGTTCCGTGTCGGGTGTCGCTTGGAGGAAGTTGCCGCCCATCGCGAAGAAGACCTTCGCGCGCCCGTCGAGCATCGCGTGAATCGCTTCGACGGTGTTGAAGCCGTTCTCGCGCGGCGGGTCGAAGCCGAACACTTCTTGGATGCGATCGAGGAACGCCTTCGACGGACGGTCGTGAATGCCCATCGTGCGGTCGCCTTGGACATTGCTGTGCCCGCGTACGGGGCAGGTGCCGGCCCCCGGGATTCCGATACTTCCGCGCATCAGGAGGAAGTTGACGATCTCGCGGATGTTGCCGACGCCGTTCTTGTGCTGCGTCAAACCCATCGCCCAACAGACGATCGTCTTTCGGCTGCGAACGATGATCTCGACAGCTCGCTCGAGGTCAGCCCTCGCGATGCCGGCAGTCTCGAGGAGCGTATCGACGTCTTGCGACTCCAAGTGTGCTCGGAGCTGCGCGAACCCGTCCGTGTGAAGTTCGATGAAGTCCTCGTCGAGCACTTCGCCCGGCAGGCGAGCCTCGGCTTCGAGGAGCAAGCACATCAATGCCTTGAGCAGCGCGACGTCGCCGTTGATCTGCACCTGAAGGAACAGGTCTGCGATCTGTGTGCCACCGGTGAGCACCTGGCTGGGGCTCTTCGGATTGATGAAGCCCATCAAACCGGCTTCAGGAAGCGGATTGATGGCGATGATTTGCGCGCCGTTCTTTTTCGCCTTTTGCAGGGCCGTCAGCATGCGCGGATGGTTCGTGCCTGGGTTCTGTCCCATCACGATAATCGTGTCCGCTTCGTGCACGTCATCGAGCGTGACGGAGCCTTTGCCGATGCCGACGGTCTGACCGAGGCCGACGCCGCTCGACTCGTGGCACATGTTCGAGCAGTCCGGCAGGTTGTTCGTTCCAAAGGCGCGCACGAAGAGTTGGTAGAGGAACGCTGCCTCGTTGCTCGTGCGGCCGGAGGTGTAAAAAAGCGCTTCGTTCGGGGAGTCGAGCCGCTTGAGTGAGTCCGCGATACGAGTGAAGGCCTCGTCCCAATCGAGCGGCTCGTAGAAGCGCGAGCCGGGGCGAAGCATGAGCGGTTGCGTGAGCCTGCCCTGCAGCCCGAGCCAGTAGTCGGACTTCCTTGCGAGCTCGTCGATGCTGTACCGTTGAAAAAACTTCCAATCAGCGCGGTGCCGGGTGGTTTCCCATGCGGCCGCTTTGGCGCCGTTCTCGCAGAACTCGGTGAGCGCGGCGCGGTCGTCCGGGTCAGGCCATGCGCATCCGGGGCAGTCGAAGCCATCGGTTTGGTTCATGCGTCCGAGAATGCGGATAGCGGACGGGATCGAGTGTCCGTGCTTGTGCATGTGCGCGAACGAGGAGCGGATGGATGCGAGACCTGCCGCCTTCGTTTTGGGCGCTTCGACGACCAGCTCGTCGTCGGTTTCGGGTGGCTCGGCGCCGCTTGGTCGGTGGTCCGCCATCAACTCGCCTCTACCGACACGAACGCATGCTCGCTCGCTTCGAGTGCGATGCGCTCAGTGTTCGAGTAGACGTTGAAACGGTTCTCCCGGGCGAAGCCGACCAATGTGAGGTCGAAACGCCGCGCCGTCTCCACCGCCAAGCTCGTCGCTGCTCCGATGGCCACCAACATGGGGAGCCGAGCCCGCACCGTCTTTTGAACCAGCTCGAAGCTCGCGCGGCTGCTCACGACGACGAAGCCGTCGCGGGA
>QMMB01000453.1 GCA_003647035.1 Deltaproteobacteria bacterium
ATGGTGACGTCGGCGCCCGCGATGAAGCTGTCCTTCTTGCCAGAGGTGAAGACGACCGCCTTGATATCGTCGTCGCTCTCGACCGCGCTGAACACCTCGGTGAAGGTGTCGACGAAGTCGTCCTTCAACGTGTTCATCGGCTCGCCGGGAATGTCCATCACAACGATGGCTACGCCGTCGTCGCGCTTCTCGATGGTGAGTCCTTCGTTTGCCATCACTCTGCCTCCAACACCATGGCTGCGCCCAAGCCGCCGGCCGCGCAGGCCGTGCAAAGGGCTAGGTTTCCGCCCCGCCGCTTCAGCTCGCGTAGGGTCTGCGTGATCTGTCGGGCTCCGGTGGCCGCGAACGGGTGCCCGATCGAAATGGAGCCGCCGGTCACGTTGAACTTGTCCCAATCGATGTCGCCGATCTTTTCGGAGCGGCCGATGTTCGTCTGTGCCCACTCTGCGGACTCGAAGGCCTGGGTATTCGACAGAATTTGCGCGGCGAAAGCCTCGTGCATGTCGATGAGGTCGAGGTCCGCGACCTTCACGCCCGCCCGGTCGAGAGCGATCGGTGTGGCGTATGACGGACCCATGAGGAGCTGGCCCGCCGGGTCGAGGGCGGCAAACGCGTAACTGCGAATGAAGCCGAGGACGTCGCAGCCGGCCGCCTTGGCCTTGTCCTCGCGCATGAGGAGCAGCGCGCTTGCCCCGTCGGTTAGCGGCGAGCTGTTCGCTGCCGTCACCGTGCCGTGGCTGCGGTCGAATGCGGGCTTGAGCTTCGCGTAGTTCTCGATCGCGGTGTCCTTGCGAATGAGGTTGTCCTCGCGGATCGCTTCGTTGAAGCGATTGGGAACGAAGACTTCCATCACCTCGTCATCTAGCTTGCCTTCGGCCCATGCTTTGGCGGCGAGTGAGTGGCTTCGGTGGGCGAACTCGTCTTGAGCTTCGCGGCCGATGTGGTTTTCTTTTGCCATCTTCTCGGCGCTGTCGCCCATCGAAAGACCGGTCGAGAACTCTTTGATGGCCGGGGGCACGGGGGCGAGGTCCCGGGGGCGAAGGCCCGCGAAGGCCTGCATGCGCTCGCCGATGCTTCGTGCCCTGGTCGCTGCCATGAGGGCTTCGGCGAGACGCTTCGACACGGTGATCGGCACGTTGCTCGCACTGTCAGCGCCGCCGGCCACGCCTGTGTCGATGGTGCCGGCCATGATCGCCTCGGCAATGTTCACTGTCGACTGATAGCTCGTTGCACACGCACGCGAGACGCTGTAAGCCTCGATGCTCTTAGGCATCCCCGTCGCCAACACGATCTCGCGGGCGATGTTCGGCGCTTCGACCGACGGGACGACCTGTCCGTAGACCAGCTGTTGGATCTCTTTCGGGTCGAGGTCGATCCGCTGCAGCATTTCCGAGACCACGATGTTGGCCAAGTCGAGCGCGCTGACCTCACGATACGCCGACCATTGCTTTGCGAAGGGCGTGCGCAATCCGGCTACGATCGCCACGCGTTTTCCATTAGATTCCATGCGCCGAGCTCCTGAAATGAACGGTGATTCAGTGGAAGGAGGGAGCCTGAAACCGGGCCCCGATGATGTCAAGCGAGGACACCCTCGTTGACCAACACGCGCGGACCCCTACACTCACTCGGTGCGGCGCCTGCCCCTGATGCAAAGCCGGTCCGCAGTCTACGAAGACTGGACCGCGCGACCCGACGATTTCAACGTGATCCCGCTTCTGCGCGATGCGCGCGGCCGCCAGTACACCTATCTGCGCCTCAGCGTGACGGACCGCTGCGATCTTGCATGCGAGTACTGCATGCCGCCAAGTGGGGAGGACGATCACGCGCTCCGCCGCGACCTGCTGACTTTCGAGGAAGCTGCACGGGTGGTGTCGGTGTTCGCGTCCGCTGGCATCCGCCGGGTGCGGTTCACGGGCGGTGAGCCGTTGGTGCGCAAAGACATCGTGCGCCTCGTCGAGCTCGTGCACCGGCGCACCGAGGTCGAGCAACTCGTCATGACCACGAACGCCACGCGGCTCTCGGAGCTCGCGCGACCGCTGCGTGATGCCGGGCTCCACGGCGTGAACGTGTCGATCGATACGCTCGACGCCGACCGGTTCGCCGAAATCACCCGTGGTGGCGATCTGCGCCGGGTGCTGGCTGGGATTCACGCTGCTCTCGATGTCGGGCTCGAGGTGAAGCTCAACATCGTGCCGCTCCGAGGGCGCAACCACGACGAGCTCGGTCGTATCGTCGACTTCGCGTGGTCACTCGGGACGAGCCCACGGTTCATCGAGCTGATGCCGCTCGGCGAGGGCGCCAAGCTTCCGCCAAGCATGCGAATGAACACCGACGATGTTCTCGAGGTGCTTGGCGACCGGGTGTCTGACGATGCGCCCGCCGGCGTCGAAGGGCACGGCCCGGCGCGCTACAGAGCCGCCGCCGATGGCTCTGGGCATCGAGTGGGCTTCATCACTCCGATGAGCGACGAGTTTTGCGACACCTGCAATCGGGTCCGGGTCACCGCGCGGGGCGACATCCGCGCCTGCCTCGCTTCGCGACGCGCAGTCAGTCTTCGCAACATCATCCGCGCCGGCGGCGACGACCTCGACCTTGCGTGGGCAATGGTGTGGTCGTTGTCCGGCAAGGATAGCGGGCATCATTTCTTGGACCAGGCCGAAGACGAGCATGAACGCGTCGGGATGAGTCTCATCGGCGGATAGGCTACAGGGGCGTGGTGTTGATCAGGATCATGATGGCCTGCCTGTTGATGGCGGCCTGTTCAAGCGACTCAGCGGACCTTCAGGTGTGGACCCCCGAGGACCACGCCCACCTTCCCGACACCCAAGTCGACCCCAACCGGGTCCCCCAAGAAGAACGCCCCGACCTCACGGTCGGCGACTTGTTGTGGCAGCGAAACTGCGCGCGATGCCACGGCACGGACGCCGAGGGCGGTCGCGAAGCCGCGATCGACTTCGGCAGTGCCGAATGGCAGGCGGGAATTGCCGACGCGGCCATCGCGAGAACGATCGCAAGAGGCAAGCCCCCGGCGATGCCGGCGTTCGCCGAGTTGCTATCTCCCGAGCAGATCCGGCACCTGGTAACCCACATGCGATCCCTCGCCCAGCGAAGCGAGTAACCAGTAAGGCGGGGGGGGGCAGTGGCAGTGGCAGTGTCAGTGCCAGTGTCAGTGGCAGTGTCAGTGTCAGTGTCAGTGGCAGCGTCGGTGCCAGTGACCGTGTCGGTGACCGTGTCTTGTGACTCGACTTTGTCCTCGTGATCTCCTTTTTCGCCTGTGAGTGGGGTCGGGCTTGCGCCCTTCTG
>QMMB01000454.1 GCA_003647035.1 Deltaproteobacteria bacterium
CGCATCGCCACGCTCCAGATGCGCCTAGCCACGCGACCGAGCACGCTGTACTCGGCGTCCATCCCGTTCGAGAAAAAGAACGAGAGGTTCGGCGCGAACTTCGCCACGTCCATCCCGCGCGCACGGTAGTACTCGACGTACGTGAAGCCGTTCGAGAGCGTGAAGGCCAGCTGCGAGATCGGGTTGGCGCCGGCTTCGGCGATGTGGTAGCCCGAGATCGAAACCGAGTAGAAGTTGCGGACGCCCTCGTCGATGAACGTCTGCTGGATGTCGCCCATCACGCGGAGGGCGAACTCGGTGGAGAAGATGCAGGTGTTCTGCGCCTGGTCCTCTTTCAGGATATCAGCCTGTACAGTGCCGCGCACGGATTGCAGGCCGCGGCTGCGGATTTCGGTGTATTCCCCTCCCGTGAGGAGTCCCCAACCAACCAACTCGCCTCCGGTGGTGCCGAGAAGACCGAGACCGGCGCCGTCGTGGCCTTCGGGGAGGCCGTCATCCTGATACGGCGTGTAGACCGGTCGATCGTCGCCAAGCTTCTTCGAAATCGCCTTTTCGGCGTCGTTCCATCGGTTTTCGCGCTTCAGGACGGCTTCCACCTGCTGGTCGACGGCGGTGTTCATGAACATGGCCAGGATCATCGGCGCGGGGCCGTTGATCGTCATCGAGACGCTCGTCTTCGGATCGCAAAGATCGAAACCCGAGTAGAGCTTCTTCATGTCGTCGAGCGAGCAAATGGACACGCCCGACGTGCCAACCTTTCCGTAGATGTCCGGCCGCTCGTGGGGGTCGCGGCCGTAGAGGGTGACGGAGTCGAACGCGGTAGAGAGCCGCTTGGCAGGCATCCCGAGGCTGACGAGGTGGAAGCGTTTGTTGGTGCGCTCCGGCGTGCCCTCGCCCGCGAACATCCGAGTTGGGTCCTCACCCTGGCGTTTGAGTGGAAACACACCTGCCGTGAAAGGGAAGTAGCCGGGCAGGTTTTCGGTGAGTGCAAAACGGAGACGCTCGCCGGGGTCTTCTGTGCGGGGAAGCGCTACGCGGGGCACCTTGGTGTGCGACAGCGTTTCGCGGTACAGCGGCTGACGGAGTTCGCGGCCGCGGACTTCGTACACGAACTCCTCGGCGCGGTAACGTGCGGCGATGGCGTCCCAGTGGTCGAGGATTGTCCGACAACGTGGATCGAGCTTGCCCCACCAATGCTCGGCCATCTCGTCGAGGCGCTCGACTAGCTGCTCGGCATCCTCCGGGTTCCAGTCGGCGATCTGCTCGCGAGCACCGATAACCTGCCCCCACTTCCGCGCAAACACGGCCTGCTCCTCGGTCCACGAACGGTAGGTCCGACAGGTATCCGCGATCTCCGCGAGGTACCGTTGACGCTTGGGCGGGATGAGCGCGAGCGCGGCGGGGTCCGGCTCGGGCAATGTCTCGGCATCGAACAAATTGGACGTGCGGCCAAAGCTGTGCTTGGCATTCAGCCGGTCGAGCAGTGCGAGATAGAGACGCGAAACTCCTGGGTCGGCGAATTGCGCCGCCATCGTCGGGTAGACGGGCATGGAATCCGGCGATTCGGAGAACGCACCCCGGTTGCGCTGCACCTGCTTCTTGATGTCGCGCAGGGCATCGGCGGAGCCGCGTCGCTCGAATTTGTTGAGAGCTACGAGGTCGGCCGCATCCAACATCCCAATTTTCTCGAGCTGCGTCGGCGCACCGAAGTCGTACGTCATTACATAAAGGGATACATCAACCAGTTCTTCTATTTCAGTATCCGACTGTCCAATACCTGCGGTCTCAACGAGTACAAGGTCGAACCCGGCAGCTTTGCACACGTCCACGGCTTCGTGGAGGGCTTGTGTGGTGGCGAGATGCGCCTGCCGCGTCGCGAACGAGCGCATGTAGACACGATCCGTGTGCTCGCCATAGAGCGAGTTCATGCGGATGCGGTCGCCGAGCAACGCCCCGCCCGTCTTGCGGCGCGTCGGGTCAACGGACAACACGGCAATGTGGATGTCGTCGAAGTCGTTGAGGAAACGGCGCACCAACTCGTCCGTCAGCGTGGACTTGCCTGCGCCGCCGGTGCCTGTGATACCAACGACTGGCGTCGTTGAAGATTGACCGTTTGAGGATGAAGCTTGCGCCGGAGCGCCGTCGCCGGAGGGCGTAGATATCGCAAGCTCAACTGCCGTGAGAGTCCTTGCAACGGCCTGTGCATCCATAACCTTATGAGGCGCCACCACCATCGCATCGCCACTGTCCTCCGTCCACTGTTCTCTGTCCACTGGGCTAAAGTCGCACTCGCGGATCATCTGCTCGATCATGCCTTCGAGCCCCATCCTCATCCCGTCCTCCGGCGAGAAAAGTTTGGCGACCCCATAGGCTTCCAACTCGGCGATCTCCTCGGGGACGATCACGCCGCCTCCGCCTCCGTACACACGGATGTGCCCTGCGCCACGCTCGCGGAGCAGATCCACCATGTACTTGAAGTACTCGACGTGGCCTCCCTGATACGAGGAAATGGCTATGCCCTGCACGTCCTCCTGAATCGCCGTGTTCACGACATCCGACACCGATCGGTCGTGCCCAAGGTGGATGACCTCAGCGCCCAGCGCCTGCAGGATGCGCCGCATGATGTTGATGGCGGCGTCGTGTCCATCGAACAAGCTGGCTGCGGTGACGAAGCGGATGGGATGGGTGGGCGTGTAGGCCATGCGGAATACAATCGAATCGTTGTCGAGCAAGATAGGACGCCTTCACCAACCAACAGGGTTCCAGCGCGGTGAACCACCTCTGAAACGCATTTGGTTATTTCGCCTTATTTCCCGTAATTGTCTGTACCCCAAGCCCGCGACGATCATGCGTTTTCTGGAGAGGCGCAGGCTACACGGGTGTTCACCATCGACGGCGAAGCTCTTCCAAGCGGCGTGTACTTCGTTCGCGTTTCGGGGGAGACGTTCGCGGATGCTCTGCAGGTCACGCTGGCGAAGTAATTTGAGAGAGACTTCTCTTCGGCCTCTCTCCTCCCGTATCGGTCCCCACTCCAGAAATCCGAGCACGAGCGATACCTTTTCGGTCCCCAGGTGAGTCGTAGCCCATCCTACACATTGAAAGCACCTTTCCATGATTGTCCGTTCTCTGCTTCTCTACAGCGCTGTATTGCTTGTTGCGTGTCAGGCCACGCCCGACGCCCCGGAACCGTCGGCCACACCTGAACCCGTTCCGGAGACTGACATCTCCTGTACCGACGCCACTCCGGTTACCTCTCCTCAGCCCAACGACACGCTCAGCAGGCCGCTCACCG
>QMMB01000455.1 GCA_003647035.1 Deltaproteobacteria bacterium
ACCCCGTACTCTCTCAAGATGATCGCCGCGTGCGAAAGAGGACCGCCGAGCTCGGTCGCGACGCCCGATGCCGCTAGGAACAATGGTGCCCACCCCGTATCCGCGGCCGCGACGACGAGCACTTCGCCAGGCGCGAAATCCGCTAGGTGAGACGGATCACGGAGAATCCGTACCCTGCCCTCGGCCACGCCGCGACTGGCCGCCAGGCCGCGTAGACGTTTCGCCGTCGATGTGATGGCGGCGTCGTCAGTCGGAAAGCCGACGAACGTGCTGGGCGGCTCGGGCAGCGCCTCATTGCGCTCGTACTCCAATCGGCGCCGTTGCACACGAATCGCGACACGCTCATTGTCGTCGTAGAGAACGCGACGGACCTCCGCCAGCGTGAGGAAAAATGCCGCGTCGGACCCTGCTTCCGGCTCGCGCGCCTCGATTCGGCGGGACGCCTCGAGAGCCACACGGCGAAACATTCCGAGCACCTCGACCACGTGACCTCGTAGATGCTCACGCATCCGAGTGAAACGTCGCACCACGTCGAGCAGCTTCGTCACAGAAGGTCGCAACGGGAACGGCACACTCTTGTTGAGCTGCTCCTCGGCTTCCTCGCGTATCCTCTGCGAATCCTGATCGCGGTCGTCGAGGCCTGGTGGGCCGGCGAGATGCGCGCGGAGCGTCGCAAACATGAGCGTCGGGTCTTCGGACCATCGCGGCGCCGCAATCTCGGCCTCGCGAATGCCACGGAACCCGTAGTCTTCGAGGAAACGGCCAAGAGCATCCTGCGTGCGACCGGCAGGCAAGCCGCTCACCGTAAGATCGGAGAGCTCCGCGTCGAGGATGCGCTGCACCACCTCGGGCTCTTGGCGCGCGCGCGCGGCGATTTGCCTCAACACGAAGCCGGGACGCGCGCTGGCAACGTCTTGCAGGCCCGAGAGCAACTCGCGATAAAGGCCCGAGCCGCGGCTCCCTTGGAACGTCCGTAAGAGGCCGATCAGAACGAGCACGGCGGTGAGCAGGTTGGCGTACGCCGTGAGCATGATCGACCCCGTCTCGTCCAGGAGGTGCTCGACATCGCCAAGCATGCGTTCGAGGCCACTCGGTTCGAGGAGGCGCGGGTCGATGCCGTTGATCCGCATGCGCTCCTCGGCGAAATGCTCTTCGAACTCGTCGACGCGCGCTTGAAGTCGGAAATTCTCTCGGGCGTACCGGGCCACGGTTTGTGGCAACCGCAGAAAAAAACCTGTCGAGCTTCGTTCAGCCACCACGTCGTCGAGTTCGGCGGCATACTGCCCCCCACCGAGTCGCACCAGGGTCGACGGATGGATCCACGGAACCTGGGACATGATCGAGCTCAATTCCGTCAAGTTGAGGTAGATGCGCCCCCGGAAATCCCCCACGAGCTCCGCATCGCGCGGCACGCTGCAACCCATCGCCCCAAACGCTCGACGAAAGCCTAGGTCGCTGAACTGGCTGAGCACGGACCAGGTAAAGGGCGTCACAACGCCCGGCAGCGCCTCTCCGACATTGACGTTACTCCAAACGAGCTTTCGCCGGTCCCACGGCCGATCGCGTCGCGAGCCCCGGCGATTGCGAACGCTCGGGACGACGACCGGCCGCGCTTGAAGGACGTACACCTGCTGTTCGGTGATCCCCCACTCGACGTCGCGGGCATCACCGAAGTGGCTCTCGATTCGGGCGGCGAGGTCCGTCAAGTGCAGGAGCTGTTGCTCGCTCAGTGCGGGAGTTTCACGCTGGGCCGGAGCTACGGCGGCGTCGCGGACGCCGCCCGACGGTTCGAGTACGGTTTGGTGGGCCTTGCCGCCGATGATCTGATCGCGAAGCTGCCCGGTGGCTTTGTCGACACGATAAGTGTCCGGCGTCACGCGGCCTTCGACGACCGCCGAACCGAGCCCGTACGAGGCATTGATGACCACTTCGCCCGCATCGCCAGTAAGGGGGTTGGTGGTGAACAGAACCCCGGAAACCTCCGCCGGAACCATGACCTGAATCACGACGCCAACCGAAACCGGCACGTCGTCGCCAAGGGCGCGCAAATAGGAAAGCACGCGAGGGCGAAAGACGCTCGACCAGCAGGTCTTGATGGCGTCGAGCACCTCGTCTTCGCGCATCAGGTTGAGCAGCGTCGAATGCATCCCAGCGGCGGACACGCCTTCCTGGTCCTCGTGCATGGCGGACGAACGAACCGCAAATCCGATGGCGCCTTCACCCCTCATGGCAAGCAGCGCGTCGCTCACGCCTCGAACGACGTCCTGTGGAAGCGTCGCTTCGCGGACGCGCTCCGCAATGGACTGCAAGCGCTCGTCTGGCACGTGCGGAGCATTCAGCAACGCCCTTGGGCGGTCCTCGATCTCGAGCACGCTCGAATAGAACGAGTCACCGACCCAACCGGGCATCGCGTAGGCCGCCGGGACCGGGAAGCCGGCTCGGGCCAGCGCGGCCAAGCCGCGAGCCTTGCCGCCATAGCCGGACGCCTTCCGAGGAACGACCGATTCGATTCGCTTCAGTACCCGCGGCATCCCGACCGATAGTCTCTAGCGCACGCCTGGACGGGGGCCATGCGGGGGTTATGGACGGGAGGTGGCGCCGGCGCTATGAAGGCGCGGTGTTCGAGTTAGACGACGATCATTTTCACGATCAATGTGGGGTATTTGGAGTGTTTGGCGCCGAAGAGGCGTCGAATCTAGCGTACCTCGGCCTGCACTCCTTGCAGCATCGCGGGCAAGAGGCTGCAGGCATCGTTTCGAGCAAGGGCGGGCAACTCTTCGTCCATCGTGGGATGGGTCTGGTGCAAGACGTCTTCACCGCCGACCAAATCGCCAAGCTGCCCGGCAGTAGCGCCATCGGCCACGTTCGGTACACCACCGCGGGCGGCAGCCACATCAAAAACGCGCAGCCACTCGCCGTGGACTGCGGGCACGGCTCCATCGCCGTCGCCCACAACGGGAACCTCACCAACGGCCTAGCGCTTCGTCATCAACTCGAAAAGGACGGTTCGATCTTCGCGTCTGACAGCGACACCGAAGTATTCGTGCATCTCATTGCGCGCTCGAAATCCGAGACGACGGTCGACCGCGTGGCCGATGCGCTGCATCAAGTCGAGGGTGCCTACTCGCTTGTGTTCCTCTCACCCGATGAGCTGGTCGCCGTGCGCGACCCGTACGGATTCCGCCCGTTGTGCTTGGGCAAGCTCGATGGGGCGGATGTCATCGCGTCTGAACCGCCGGCCTTTCAGCTCATCGGCGCCGAGTTCATCCGCGACATCAAGCCAGG
>QMMB01000456.1 GCA_003647035.1 Deltaproteobacteria bacterium
AGGCGTGGAAGGCCCTACAGGCGGACGAAGAAGCGCGAAAGAAATACCAGACGGCCCGCGGCAAGGGCGGGTTCCGACGAGCGAGTTGGGACGAGGTCCAAGAGATCATGGCCGTCGCCAACATCTACACGGCGGAGAAGTACGGCCCCGACCGGGTGATCGGGTTTAGCCCGATTCCGGCGATGTCGATGCTGAGCTACGCGGCGGGCGGTCGATTCTTGCAGCTCTTCGGCGGCGTCAATCTCAGCTTCTACGATTGGTACTGCGACCTTCCGACTGCCTTCCCCGAGATCTGGGGCGAGCAGACCGACGTCTGTGAGAGTGCCGACTGGTACAACTCGAAGATGATCGCGGACATGGGCGCGTGTCTCAACATGACGCGTACCCCTGACTGCCACTTCTTCGCCGAGTCACGGCACAACGGCACGAAGGCAGTGGTGTTCGCACCCGACTTCAGCCAGGTGTCCAAGTACGCCGACCAGTGGGTGCCTTTGCACGCAGGAAGCGACGGCGCTTTCTGGATGGCCACGACGCACGTGATCCTCAAGGAGTTCCACCACGAAAAGCAGACGCCGTACTTCATCGACTACGTCAAGAAGTACACCGACAGCCCCTATCTGGTGAAGCTCGAGAAAGACGGCGTGAACTACAAGCCCGGCCGTCTCCTTCGCGCGTCGGAGCTCTCTCAGTTCAAGGATATGTCGAACGGGGAATGGAAGTTCGTCAACATCGACGCAGCGTCTGGTCAGCCGGTGGTTCCGAAGGGGAGCTCGGGGTCTCGCTGGGACAAAAAGCCCGGCAACTGGAACATGAAGTTCGAGAATGTGGCCGACGACAAGCCCTACGATCCCGTGCTCACCCTGTTGGGCAAGTCGGACGAGGTCGCGCAGACGAGCTTTACGGAGTTTGGGCTCGACAAGCAGGTGCACCGCGGTGTGCCGGTGATGTACATCGACACCACGGAAGGCCGTGTTCCCGTCACCACCGTCTATGACTTGACGATGGCGCAATACGGCGTCAGCCGGGGCCTTCCGGGCGAGTACCCGAAGGACTACACCGACAAGGACGCTGCGTACACGCCCGCGTGGCAGGAGATCTTCACCGGCGTCGACTCGAAGACCGTCCTCCAGTTTGCTCGCGAGTGGGCAAACACCGCCGAGGCCACTGGCGGAAAGTGCATGATCATCATCGGAGCGGGTATCAACCATTGGTATCACGCCAACTTGATGTACAGAGCGGGCGCCATGGCCCTGATGCTCACCGGCTGCGTCGGCAAGAACGGCGGCGGGCTCAATCATTACGTTGGCCAGGAAAAGCTGGCACCGGTGGATTCGTGGGGCGCCATCGCGTTCGGCAAGGATTGGCAAGGTCCCGTCCGGCTCCAGCAGGCGCCGATTTGGCACTACATCAACACCTGCCAGTACCGGTACGACGGGCAGTTCTCCAAGTACAACACGGTTCCCGATAATGAGATGACTCAGCAACACACCGCTGATCAGATCTACAAGTCGGTGCGCATGGGGAACATGCCGTTCTACCCACAGTTCGAGCAGAACACCCTCGAGCTCACCAAAGAGGCAACCGCCAATGGAGCTACGGACGACGCAGGCATCGAGAAGTACGTCCTGGAGAAGCTCAAGAGCAAGGACCTCAACTACTCGGTGAGCAATCCGGAGGCCGAGGAGAACTTTCCCCGGGTTTGGTACATCTGGCGAGGCAACGCGATCATGGGCAGCATGAAGGGGCACGAGTACTGCTTGAAGCACTACTTGGGCACCCACTCGAATGCGATCGGAAAGGACTCGGACGAGCACACCAAAGAGGTCAAGTGGCAAGACGTCGCACCTGTCGGAAAAATGGACCTCATCGTCGACCTGAACTTCCGCATGGATTCGTCGGCCTTGTACTCCGACATCGTGCTGCCGGCAGCTTCCTGGTACGAAAAGGCCGACCTCAACAGCACCGACCTGCACTCCTTCATCCACCCACTTTCGGCAGCGATTGCGCCGGTATGGGAGTCCAAGACGGACTGGGAGATCTTCCGCGAGCTAGCCAAGGTGACGAGTGAGGCCGCCAAGAAGTATCTCCCGGAGCCACAGAAGGACATCGTCACCTCTCCGCTCGCGCATGACACCGCGGGCGAGATCGCTCAGTCGACCATCAAGGACTGGTACCACGGCGAATGTGAGGCGATCCCTGGCAAGACGATGCACAACATCACCGTCGTGGATCGTGACTACACGGCCCTCTACGACAAGTTCATCTCCCTGGGCGATCGCATCAGGACTACCGGTCTTGGCGCGCACGGGAACCACTTCCAGTGCGAGGACGCGTACGACGAGATGGTCGCGTCCAACCACTTCCCCAACGAACGCACCAACGGCCAGGTGTATCCGTCCCTGAAGGAAGACGTGTCGGCGGCCAATGCGGTGCTGCATCTCTCGACCTTGACCAACGGTAAGCTCAACATGCGTGCATACCGCAACGCCGAGAAGAAAACCGGGATGCCACTCGCTGACCTCGGACAAGGCAGTGAGGATCTGCGCATCCGCTACGCCGATCTACAGGCGCAGCCGCGTAGGTACACGACCTCACCGTTGTGGTCGGGCGTGATGACAGATGGCCGAGCGTACTCGGCGTATACGTACAACGTCGAGAAGCTGGTTCCCTGGCGTACCCTCACAGGTCGGCAGCACTTCTACCTCGATCACGAAATGTATCTGGCCTACGGGGAAAACCTCCCCACCTACAAGCCCTCGCCGAAGCCTGAGGCCTACGGTGACCTCAAGGAGACGCTCAAGGGCGGAGACGCGCGGGTCCTCAACTGCCTCACACCACACGGCAAGTGGCACATCCACTCCACTTACATGGAAAACCATCGGATGTTGACGCTCTCGAGAGGCTGCGAGCCGGTCTGGATGAGCGAGGTAGACGCCGAGGAGCTGGAGATCAAAGACAACGATTGGGTCGAGGTATACAACGACCATGGTGTCTATTGTGCGCGCGCGTCCGTGAGCGCTCGAATCCCCAAGGGCGTGTGCATCGTGTACCACGTTCCCGAGCGGACGGTGGGCATCCCCAAGTCGCAAGTGCGGGGCGGACGCCGAGCGGGGGGGCACAACAGCTGCACGCGGATTCACCTCAATCCGAACTACCTGGCCGGCGGGTACGGGCAGTTCAGTTATCACTTCAACTACTGGGGGCCAATCGCTCCGAACCGCGACACGCATGTCACCGTGAAGCGCATGGACAAGGTGGTGTTCTGATATGGATGTTCGATC
>QMMB01000457.1 GCA_003647035.1 Deltaproteobacteria bacterium
TCCTGGTTGGCGGCTTTTGTGTTGGGCGCTTCGTAGTTGCCCTCTTTGGCGTCTTGTTTGTGTGCGTTGTGGTTGCGCGCTTCTGAGTTGCGCGCTTCTTGGTTGCGCGCTTCTTAGTTGCGCGCTTCTTGGTTGCGCGCTTCTTAGTTGCGCGCTTTTTGGTTGTGCGCTTCTTAGTTGCGCGCTTTTTGGTTGTGCGCTTCTTTGCCGCACGCTTCTTTGCTGGCCGCTTCTTCGCGGCCTTCTTTGTTCGTCGTTTCTTTGCAGTCGCCATTTCGACCTCCTCCAAGGTGGGTCAATTTTGCAGGTGCACGTACCGTATTGTCACGTCACTTCACGTGTCAAGCGGAAGCGCACATGAATTATACATAACTTTGCTCTATTTGAGAGAAAAACTTTGCAACGTCGGCCTTCAACAGTTTGTAATCGTTGATAAACGTATGTTTATCAGACCACGTTGAAAAGCTGAAGAAAGTTCGGACACGTGCGACGTCGCAGAAGATCGAAACGGGATTTAGAAGATCGGCGATGCTCTCTACGCGTGCCTGACCTCGTTGACCGGAGCGCGCTCTAGGATTACATTTGGCCCCAGCTGGGGCGCGACCCGCCTCCACCGAAATGGCGGGGGCGCGCGAAGTGCGACGCTGAGGCCGGAAATAAACACTTTGCAGCGCCAGTTCAACCAATACGCCCGTTCATGAGGCGTAGTGGAACCTTTTTGACGAGATAAGGAGTCCCGATGCAACCGGGAACATACGAGTTCAAAGTTGGCGATAAGGCCATCTACCCGAAACAGGGCGTGACCGAGGTCGTTTCCATCGAGGAACGGAAAATCGGCACAGCTACGATGGAATTCTACGTACTCAAGCCACTGGATGCGAAGAACAACGACCGGATCCGGGTGGCGGTCGCGCAGGCCAAGAAGGTGGGGCTAAGGCCCCCAATCTCCGAAAGCGACATCAAGGAGATCTTCGCCCTGCTCGAGGAGCAACCCGTCGTTTTCGACAACCAGACGTGGAACCGCCGGTATCGCGGTTTCATGGACAAGATCAAGACCGGCTCGGTTTTCGACGTGGCCGAGGTCATGCGAGATCTCTATCGGCTCCAGGTCGCCAAGTCTCTGTCCTTCGGCGAGAAGAAAATGCTGGAGACTGCACGCAATCTGGTCGTAAAGGAGATCGCCGTCGCGCGCTCCAGGAGCGAAGAGAGCACGCAGGCCGAGATCGAGCAGATCTTCGAGAAGAACTAGATCTTCAGTGGCAAACAACACACTTCTGATCAACGTCGACATCGGAGAGACGCGGGTTGGTCTCATTGCGGAGGGAGTACTCCGCGAGCTCTACGTCGAGCGGCGTCATCATCGATCGCCGGTGGGCAATATCTACCTCGGTCGCGTGACGCGCGTGCTGCCCGGCATGCAGGCCGCCTTCATCGACGTTGGGCTCGACCGTGCGGCCTTTCTTCACGTGGAGGACCTCCAAGCGGAGCCGGGAACCGAAGAGGAAGGCGACGGGAACGACAAACGTAGCGCTTCTGGTGGGAACTCGAGGGGGCGGCGGAACCGGGTATCCAGAAAGACCCCTATCCGCGACCTGTTGAATGAGGGGCAGCAGCTCATGGTGCAGGTTTCCAAGGGGCCGATCGGCACCAAAGGCGCTCGGGTCACGAGCCACGTGGCTCTCCCGGGTCGCTACGTCGTGTTCATGCCAACGGTCGATCACGTTGGCGTCTCGAAGCGAATCGGCAATGACCGCGAGAGGCGGCGGCTCAAGGAGGTCATCGATTCGGTGAAGCCTCCACATGGCGGCGTGGTCGTACGAACGCTTGCTCAGGGGCTAACCAAGAAGAAACTCAAAGCCGACATCGGCTATCTGGTGCAGCTGTGGGAACAGACCCAAAAGGCACGCGAGGCGGCCAAGAAGGCTCCCACGCTGCTGCACGAGGAGCCGGACCTCGTGATTCAGTCCGCGCGGGACCTCTTTACCGAGGACGTCAGCGAGATCGTCGTAGACGATCGCGACGAATATCAGCGCCTCAAGGAGTTCTTGACCCTCTTCCTGCCAGAGCGCGCCAACGACCTCCAGCTGTATGAAGGCGACGAGCCGTTGTTCGATGAGTACGGAATCGAAGAAGAGATCACTCGCGCACTGTCTCGTAAGGTACAGCTCCCGTCGGGCGGGCACCTCGTGATCGACCAGGCGGAGGCGTTGACGGCCATCGACGTCAACACCGGACGATTCACCGGCAAGGGACGTGACGTCGAGCAGACGATCTTGCAAACCAACCTCGAGGCGGTCCGCGAGATCGCCTATCAGCTCTTGTTCCGAAACATCGGCGGCCTGATCGTGCTCGACTTCATCGACATGGAGCGGCATGCGCATCGGGAAAAAGTCTTCAAGGCGTTTCTCGCCGCCCTCAAGACGGACAAGGCCAGGACGACGGCGATTCGGATCAGTGAGTTGGGTCTCGTCGAGATGACTCGGAAACGGACGCGGCAGTCACTCGGACGAACGTTATACGAGCCCTGCTTCTTCTGCGACGGGACGGGGCTCCTTCAGTCGAAGGAGACGGTGTGCCACGAGATTTTCCGGCAGATGCGGCGCGAGCGGGACTCACTGCCCGGCTACAAAATCGTCATCAGCGCGCATCCGGCCGTCTGCGACATGCTCGAACGCGAAGAAAAGGCCTCGGTCGTAGAGGCATCTCAGCGCTTCCAACGGCGTATCGAACTAAAGCCGAGAAACGACTATCATCTGGAGCAGTTCGACCTGACGGGAGTCTGACGTTCCGATGAGCAACGACGACGGCCAACGCATCAACAAACGGGTCACGATCAACAAGGAGTTCGAGTCCTTCGATGCCTTCGTTCATGAATACGTGACAAACGTCTCGCGGTCCGGTGTGTTCATCCGCTCAAAGGCGCCTCTGCCTGTCGGAACGGAGGTCAATCTCACATTCACGGTGATCATGGACGACATCGAGACGATCGAAGGCGCAGGCCAGGTGGTCCGTGTGCAGGATGACCCCCCGGGCATGGGCGTGGCTTTCACCAAACTCACGAAGTACTCGGAAGACCTGCTCGTCAGGCTGCTAACCCTACACGGCGCAGTCCCCCAATGACCCACCAGGGAAAAGGGGTCTGACCCCTCGCTAGTCGCTGGTTATGTAGGCTTTTTCGAGGAGGGTTACGACGACCTCTGCGACCTCTGGGTCCGGTTTGCCGCTGTGGTTCATCATGTCGACGA
>QMMB01000458.1 GCA_003647035.1 Deltaproteobacteria bacterium
CGCGGCAAAGCAGGCGCTCTGGGCGCAACGCGCGAGGCGAGCGCACTACAATGCGATCGAGAACCTCGCCGTCTTCGCGACCTTGGTCCTCGCCGCCTACGCGATGGGCATGGGTGACGACCCTGGCATCCTACTGGCATCGCAGGTGTATTTCTGGGCACGGCTCATTCATTTCCCGGCGGGAGCTTTCGGCGTGACGGGGATTAGAACGCTCGCGTTTCTCACCGGCTTCGGCGCGCAGGTCGCAGTCGGCCTCCGCATCTTCTGTGGCGTATAGACGCGGCGCGTTGGGTCTACGGCGTCAGTGCGTGATCGGCGCCCAGCGGTCGCCCTCTTTGGTTGCGCGCCCTTCCCGTTCGAGCTTGATCAGATGCGCTTCGATCGACCGAAGAGCGAGCGGCCACAAGGTCTTCGGGGTGTCCGCGTAAGCGTTGGCGACCAAATGTCGGGGCCGTGACGCTTTGCCGCGGGCCTCGAGCGCATCGAGCACCTTACCTTCCCGCATCAATCGATGCTCGATGTAGAAGCTCAGAATCGCTTGCGGCTCTTGAATCAACTCGCCGTGCGCGGGGAGCAACCCGGCGGGTTCGAGGGCGGACATCTTTCGGAGCGACTCGAGGTAGAGGAGCATGTCGCCATCGGTGGGCTCGACGATGATGGTGCCGACCGACGCGATCATGTCCCCTGCGATCATGATGTTGCTCGCCTCGTCGGTGAAACATAAATGGCCGGGTGCGTGGCCCGGGGTGTGCAGCGCGGTCAACGAGGTCGGCGTCGGGCCGTCGAGCTCGATCCGTTCACCTTCTTGAATCAAGCGGTCGATTTCGACGATACCGTCGAGACGCTGGGCGGTCATGGCGTGGGCCCACAGCGGGAGCTGCAACCGCTCCCGAAGGGCCATGGCGCCACCGACATGGTCGGGATGATGGTGCGTCGCCAGGATCGCCACGGGCTCGACGCCCCGCAAACGGGCGGCTTGGACCCACTGCACCATCACGTCCTGCTCTTCCCGATACGGCGTAGCTGGCTCGATCAGCACGGCCTCTTTCGTGCCGACCAAGAAGGTATTGGTGTGGGTCGCGGGCGGCAGCGTCGGGGTACGCACGGGGAGCATTTCGATCGTCGGCGCAACGGTCCGCGCGCGATCGGCGACGGACTCTGGGCCGGACGGTTTCATCGGCCTAGCCGCTCACGAGCTCGAGCTCGTCCAGCTCCAGCTCTTGCTCTTCTTCTTGCGGCGCGATTGCGTGAATCATCGAAACTGGGCCGCTCGGGTAGAAGCGGGCGCGCGGCTCTTCGAGCAAGCACTCCACTCGACCTTCATCTCGCAAACTCGGGTCGCCGAGTTGCTGCATGCACACACGCACGATCGACTTCACGGTTGCAAAGACGCCCCAGCCATCGCGGGCCGAAGACACGAGCTCGGGAATGCCCTCCGGAACACCGAGCCGTTCACCCAGCTCTTCGACGTCGAGGATGCCCGGGAGGTCGCGCTTGTTGTATTGGACGACCATCGGAATTCGATCCGGGTCGGTTCCGTCTTGGCGCAGGTTGTAGTCGAGGTTGCGGATGGCGTAGTTGTTGCCCTCGATCGCGTCGGCTTGGCTGTCGACGACGAGCACGATGCCGTCGACGTTGCGAAGCACCATCTGGCGCGTGGAGTCCTGGGCGATTTGCCCGGGAACCGAAATGAGATGAAGGCGCACTGTGTAGCCGCGGAACTTCCCGAGCTGGAGCGGCAGGAAGTCGAGGAAGAGCGTGCGCTCGGCCTCGGTGTTCACCGAGACGAGCTTGCCTCGGAACTCCGGCCGCGTTTGGGCATGGATGATCTCGAGGTTGGTACTCTTGCCGCCAAGACCGACGCCGTAGTAGACGAGCTTGAGCGTGACTTCGCGCTGCGCGTGGTGAACCAGCGTCATAATTTGGAACTACCTGGGTCCCGCCAAACCGTCAAGAAGCACGCGAGCCGCGATTGGGCCCTCATCCGGCGTCTTCGCGGACGGCCGCATTGCGTTCCCAGCGCTCTACGGCCGAACGAGCCGCGCCGTGCTCGGGGGCGGATAGATCGGGATCGGCCCCGATGATGCGATCCGCCAGATCTCCCGCCTCCTTCAGCAGGCCCTGATCCTTGGCGAGATTCGCAAATTGCAGCCCGCTGGCCCCCGACTGGCGGTACCCGAAAAGGTGACCCGGCCCTCGCAGCTCCAGATCTCGTTCGGCGAGGCGGAAGCCATCATCGCTGTCGCAAAGCGCCTGGAGACGGGCTTCGGCGTCGACGGATAGCGGTTCGCCAAAGGTAAGCAGGCACGCGCTTCGCTGCCCGGCTCGCCCGACGCGCCCACGCAGCTGATGAAGCTGTGCGAGCCCGAAGCGCTCGGCTTGCTCGACGACCATGATGTTGGCCGCCGCAATGTCGACACCGACCTCCAGCACCGTGGTCCCAACCAAGACCTGGATCTGCCCTTCTCGAAACTCTTGCATCAGCGCACGACGCTCATCTCCCGAAAGGCGACCGTGGATCTGGCCTACGCGCTCGTCGCCAAAGCGTGCCTTCATTTCATCGTAGGTGCGATCAACACCGATGAGCTCCTCTGAAGAGGAGATGGCCGGACACACGACGAACGCCCGGCCCTCCGCGCGGAGCGCCCGTTCCAGCTGGCGAAACACGGTGGCACGCTGCGTGCGCGAAACCATCTTGGTGGTCGCCGGAACACGGCCGGGCGGCTTCTCCTTGATGGTGGTCAGCTCGAGCCCCGCGTAGAGAACCAACGCGAGGCTTCGAGGAATCGGCGTTGCCGTCATGACGAGAAGATGCGGCCGTCGCGTCGAGCCACGCGTGCCGAGGCGAAGGCGCTGCGCGACACCGAAGCGATGTTGCTCGTCGACGATGACCAGGCCGAGGTCGGCGAAGCGAATTTCACCGCTCAGAAGGGCGTGCGTTCCGACGACGAGATCGAGGGCTCCGGTGGCCATGCGGTCGAGCATCGAGCGGCGCTGATCCCTGCTCAGGGCACCGGTGAACAGACCGAGGCGGAGACCAAGCACTTCGGCCGTCGCCCTCAGCGTTTCCGTATGCTGGTCGGCCAGGAGCTCGGTCGGCGCCAAAAAGACGGTCTGGGCCCCACCAGCTCCGACCTGCGCACCGGCCACCATCGCGACAGCCGTCTTGCCGCAGCGCACGTCGCCCTGCGGCGAGCGGCGCGTCGGGGTCTCCCCTGCCTGACCCCCGCCCACCTCCCCC
>QMMB01000459.1 GCA_003647035.1 Deltaproteobacteria bacterium
CCGGAGCCCATATCATCTGGGAAGCGCTCGTACGCGAGGGGGTCGAGGTCTGCTTCGGGTATCCGGGCGGCGCGATCATGCCTGCCTACGACGCGATGATCGAATACCCCATCCACCACGTGCTGACGCGCCACGAGCAAGGCGCCTCCCACATGGCCGACGGCTACGCGCGCGCGTCGGGGCAAGTCGGCGTTTGTATTGCGACTTCGGGTCCTGGCGCAACCAACCTCGTAACCGGCATCGCGACCGCCATGCTCGACTCGGTCCCGATGGTTTGCATCACGGGGCAGGTCCCCTCGCAGCTCATCGGCAGTGATGCGTTCCAGGAGACCGACATCACGGGCTGCACCATTCCGGTCACCAAGCACAACTATCTGGTGACGAAACCAGAGCAAATCGCACCGACTATCCGCGAGGCGTTCTACATCGCCCGCTCAGGCCGACCCGGGCCGGTCGTCGTCGACATCACCAAGGATGCGCAACAGCAGAGCTGCGTATTCGAGTGGAACGAGGACGAGATCGTGCTTCCCGGCTACCGTCCCGACTACGCGCCGCTCGCCGAGCAGCTCGAGGGCGCCGTAGAGCTGATCAAGAACGCGAAGCAGCCGATCCTCTTTTCAGGGCAGGGCGTCGTGAAAGCGGAGGCCACGCAAACTCTGATCGAGTTCATCGAAAAGACAAACATTCCGGTAGCCTGCACGCTGCTCGGCCTCGGCGGATTCCCGGCCAGCCACCCCCGAAACCTCGGGATGATGGGCATGCACGGGGAAACCTGGGTCAACAAGGCGATTCAAGAGGCTGATTTGATCATCGCCGTCGGCATGCGGTTCGACGACCGCGTGACGGGTAACCTCAAGACCTACGCCCAGAACGCGAAGAAGATCCACATCGAGCTCGACCCGGCGGAGATCAACAAGAACGTCCACGTCGATGTGCCGATCGTCGGCGACGCGCGGGAGGTCTTGAAGGAGCTGCTCCCGCAGGTCGAGCAGTGCGACCGCTCGGAGTGGTTGGCCTACATCGAAGAGATTCAAGGCGGATCGTCCGTGAGGGATATCAAGAACGTGCCCGGTATGGGCAAGCTCTATGCCGCCCATGTCATCCACGACCTGTATCGTTTCACCGAGGGCAAAGCACTCGTCGTCACCGACGTCGGTCAACACCAGATGTGGGAGGCGCAGTACTACAAGCACGACTACCCCCGAAAGCTGATCACATCGGGTGGCCTTGGCACGATGGGCTTTGCTTTGCCCGCTGCGATCGGCGCGAAGTTCGCGAAGCCGGATGAGTCGGTGTGGGTCATCTGCGGGGATGGTGGCTTCCAGATGACGCAGGCCGAACTCTCCACCTGCGCCCAGGAAGGCATCAAGGTCAACGTCGCCATCATCAACAATGGCTTCCTCGGCATGGTGCGTCAGTGGCAGGAGTTCTTCTACGGCGGTCGCTACGTCGCGACGCCGATGCTCAGCCCCGACTTCGTGAAGATCGCCGACGCGCATGCTTTGACGGGCATTCGCGTGAAGAAGCGCTCCGACGTCGAAGCAGCGGTTCGAACGGCGGAAGCCACCGAGGGCACCGTCGTCATCGATTTCCGCGTCGAACAAGAAGACTCCGTGTACCCGATGGTTCCCGCCGGGGCCGATCTGCACGAGATGATCGAACGTCCACCCAAGCCCGGCGATCACGAGCACAACCCGATCTTCGAGACAGGGGAGGACGAGTAATGTCCCAGTCCGTCAAAAGAACCTTCGCCGTTTTCGTCGAAGACAAGCCCGGCGTGTTGAACCGAGTCGCCTCGTTGTTCCGCCGCCGCAGTTTCAACATCGACTCGCTCAACGTCGGCGCCACTCACGAAGCTGGCGTGTCGCGAATGACTATCGTCTGCGACGCAGATAACGACAAAGCCAAGCGTATCGAGGCGAACCTCTACAAGATGGTCAACGTGCTCTGGGTCGACGACCTCACCAACAAACAGTCGATCAGTCGCGTGCTCGCGTTGATCAAGGTGAACTGCAACAGCGAACAGCGCAACGAAATCTTGAAAATTTGCGATGTCTTTCGCGCCCGCGCGATCGACATGTCCCCCGACCGAGTAACGATCGAAATCACGGGGCCGCAAGACAAGGTCGAAGGCCTCGTCTCGGTTCTCAGACCCTTTGGCATTCTCGAGCTGGTGCAAACCGGCACCGTCGCGATGACACGCGGTGTCGAAAAGCACGATCTCGCCCACCCCACTGTGCCCGCCTCCCGCCACTCCGCGGCCTAACCCCTTGTAGAGAAGTAGAGAGACACATGACCCAGATTCGTTATGAAAAAGACGCTGACCTTTCGTTGATTCGAGGCAAGAAGGTGGCGATCGTCGGCTACGGCTCGCAGGGCCACGCGCACTCGCTCAACTTGAAGGAGAGCGGCGTGGACGTGCGCGTCGCTTTGCAGGACGGCAGCAAGAGCAAGGCCAAGGCCGAAGCCGCCGGTCTCGCGGTGAAGTCGGTGAGCGATGCGGCGAAGGAAGCGGACGTGATCATGATTCTGGCGCCCGACACATCGCAGCCAGCGATCTACGAAGAGCACATCCGCCCGAACCTCGAGGCAGGTAACATGCTGATGTTCGCGCACGGCTTCAACATTCGATACGACACCATCGAGCCGCCGAAGGATATCGACGTCACGATGGTCGCGCCGAAGAGCCCCGGCCACCGCGTGCGCGAGACCTACCAAGAGGGGGGCGGCGTTCCGGCGCTGCTTGCCGTTCATCAAGACGCGACGGGCCAGGCGGATGCGCTGGCGATGTCGTACGCAGCTGGGATCGGCTGCGCGCGCGCCGGCGTGTTGACGACCACCTTCACGGAGGAGACGGAAACCGACCTCTTTGGTGAGCAGGCCGTTTTGTGCGGCGGTGCATCGGAGCTGGTCAAGGCCGGCTTCGAGACCTTGGTCGAGGCCGGCTACCAGCCGGAGCTCGCGTACTTCGAGTGCCTCCACGAGCTCAAGCTCATCGTCGACCTGATGTACCGCGGTGGCCTGAACTACATGCGCTACTCGGTGTCGAACACCGCCGAGTGGGGCGACTACGTGAGCGGCCCGCGCGTCATCGGCACAGCGAGCAAGCAGGCGATGAAGCAGATTCTCACGGAGATCCAGGACGGTACGTTCGCCAAGCGCTGGATCGAAGAGAACAAGAACGGCCGACCGGAGTTCGACTCGGTGCGGCGCGCAGAGCAGGAGCAGAAGCTCGAGCA
>QMMB01000460.1 GCA_003647035.1 Deltaproteobacteria bacterium
GACGAAGTCCTGAACCGCTTCTTCCCGCCCTGTCACGAACCGCCAGTTGACCTCGTCGATGCCGTTCGTGATCATGTAGGCCTTGATGACCTCAGGTGTGTCGTTGCGGGGATCGACGCTGACCGAGAGAAAGTGCGCGCGCGGAACATCGGAAAGCCGCCCCTGAAGCTTCTTCATTTGAGCGGTCAGCCGCGGACAGGTCGCTCGGCAGTGAGTGAACACGAAGGCCGTCATCCAGATGTCTCCCTCCATCGATTCTCGATTGAAGGCATGCTCATCTTGGTCGACGAGCGAGAACTCCGGAAGCTCCGCGATGACGGGCACGTCGTCGGCGCTCTTCTTGGAGCAGCCAAGGGCAAGCAGAGCCAAACACGACGCAGCGAGGATCTTGGGGAACATCAAAACAGGATGGGCCCTATAGAGCCGTCCACGACCTTCTGGAGGACATACCCGCATCGATACCATGCGGTCTTGCGACATCAAGACGATGACTTATTTGAAAACAGTAGTCTATGGTTAGACGCATACTATAGGGTATGGTGCCTGACCTGAGGTATCAGCGTTTCTCTGAGCGTGACTGATGAGGAGAGGTCCCATGATGTACTGGAGAACTGGTTTCACGACGGCTTGCGTGCTCGCTTTGGTGCTTGTGTCCGCTTGCGGGACCAGCGGGACTGGCAGCACGGCTGACTTCACCGAGTCGGGTTCGGTCGCGGCGTTCGAGCAACTTCCCTTTGTGTCCAACGAGCAGCTCGGGATGTTCAACTACATCCACTCCATCTCCGTCACGCCGCCTGACGCAATCAACAGCGAGGACTGGGGTCCTGACTTGCCGTTTGGTGTAGCGGCGGGGGCCGGAGCTCCCGGCGGCGCCGTGAACATGCACCGGTACACCATTGCGTTCACCGGGTACGGCGTCTCGATGCTCGCCGAACACACGCCCGCCTACCGAGAGCGCTACCTCGAGACCATGGATGGGATGATCCAGAAGTTACTCAACCCTCTCGTCTGGGAATACTGGCTACGCGGAGACGAGCTCGGCTTCGACTGGGGCGGAGACAATCCCATCCACCCCTACAACATCATGTACACGGCCCATCTGCAGTTGCTGATGGCGTTCTACGAGCGGCAAGCCGGCGACCGGAAGTACATCGACAACGACGTCGAGCTCACCACCGCGGATGGATCACAGACCTGGACGACCAACCTAGCGGACCTGTCGCGGGACATCCACCAACAGAGCCTGGCCAACAAGGACACCAACGGCGACAACTTCTACTCAGTCGCCTGCGAGACGCCGTGGGTCTTCACCTGTTGCAACACGATCGCTCAGCTCGCATTTGCGATCCTTCCTGATTCAATAGATCTAGATGCGGCGGCCGCGAACACGCGCTTCGTCGAATGGCACGGCGAGCACATGCTCGATCCGGAAACCAAGTATTACTACCAAAGGTATAAGCCATACGAAGAGGTGCCCGAGTTCGATACGAACCTACCGGGCGCGTACTCTTCGTGGGCCCATCACTTCATGCATGGCTTTGCTCCGGAGTTCGTCGAGGAGCACTACCCTGCGTTCATCGACAATGCGATCGAGATGGTCGAACCGGGCGCCGGAATCGTGAGCTTCGGAAGCAACAGGAATGGTGAGTTCGAAGCGCCGGGCCTCGCCGACATGATCGGGACTGGATATGCCGCGGTGTTGACGCGAGAGATGGGCGATGCTGACAGCTATGCGCTCCTTCGAAACGGATTCGATGCCGTTGCAGGTGAGCGGATTTGGGTCGGCTCGCACTATGGCTATCTCAATCGCTCCTACTGGCCCGTCTTCATGGTCTTTCCCAACGGCTTCACGCTTTGGGCCGAAGCGACGACCGCGGAGAACAACTTCCGGTCGGTCGTCGAGGACCCACGTGGCCCGGAGTTCTACGCTCAGCCCTTCGTGGCGCAGGTCTCGAACCGAGATGCCTTCGTGAACCAGGCCGTCTGGGATGATCCGGTTCTCTACGTGACGGTCAACGGTGCGGACGTGACCACCGAAACCACCGACCTGGTCCTGCGCAACCTCGACGAGAACGGCGCCTACCGCGTGTACATCGGCGAGGAAGTCTACACGGACTGGACGCGCTCCGGCACCGAGCTGACCATTACGACGCCTGCCCTATCGAGCGGCCTGCTCAAGATCAGAGTCGTCGAAGCGCAGTAGCCCGGACCCTCGAAAGTTCATACGCGCTATCTGCGATGGCCCGGTATCAATAGAATTGCTTACACCATTTGCGGAACAGATGGATGTTGCCGTCATCTCCCAAGACGATGGGTTTCTCGCAATATGATTTTGTTGACCAGATATCGAGATCTTGACTGTTGATGAACACAAACATCGGGGACAAAACGGTATAGGCGGCGCGATAGACAGCTTTGTCGACGGCTCGCTTGACGTGCTTGTTCAAGTGGCGGTCGAGGCGCTCCTTTTGCTTTCTTAGAAACCGAGGCACTTTCACTTCTGAGAAAGACACCTGAAAGTAGAACCAAAAGTTTGTCGAGGTCTCATCAATCGGGGTCAGAAAAACTAGATGGTTTACCTGCAACCCAATCGGGTGAAAACGATTGTGGGCCATGGGGAATCCAATGCCTACCGCGGCCTCTTTGACGACAGAGTAGATTGGGACGTTCCTCATGAACTTTGGCAGAATCCCCATCTTGCCAATGTGAAGCGTTTGGTAAAAGTGCTGGCGGTCCGCAACTGCTTCCGTGACTTGGTCTACCTGGTCAAACTGGTGCAACGTCCGAAAGTGTAAGGTGTCGACGGAGTTTTCGGCGGCGTCCTGCGGGTGAATCGGATGCACGCCTTGATAGCTCATGTAGGGGCGGCTCCAGGTCCCTTCCGGTCGAAAAAACTCAGACACCTTCCAGGTCGAAGGCAACTTGTCTTTGTGATGATAAACAAAGACAAGACCTTCAACGACTTCAGTCTCCCAAGTGAAAACCTTCGCTTTGGGGACAGGGGCGTGGCCCGCGCCTTTTACGCACGTCCCCTGGGCGTCGAAGGTAAGGTGGTGGTAGGGGCACTCTACGCAGCCATTCTTCAGTCGGTTGTTCCGCCCCTTCGCATCCCGTCCCAAATGGGCACCTAGGTGAGGGCAATACGCATCCATAACCGTAATGCCGTCGTCCCCCGTTTAGAAGGCGATGATGACGTGCCCGAGAAAATTGAATGACAGGATATAGGCATTATTAAAA
>QMMB01000461.1 GCA_003647035.1 Deltaproteobacteria bacterium
AGGTTTCTGAGCGATTTCGATTACTTGTGTTGGCACACGAAAACCAGCTTTTGTGAACTCATAACCCGAAGGTCGTCAGGCCAAATCTGGCCCCCGCAACCAACGAAGTCAGGCACTTAGCGAATACGCTAGGTGCCTTTCTTTTTGCTCGGTGCCCTGAGGGTGCCATGCGGTGCCGCAGCGGGCTGTAATGCCTCCACTAAACGCAGTTGTGCACCCGATCCAAGGTGCGCGTAGACGTGCGTGCTTTGCTCCGAGCGATGGCCGAGCTGAGCTTGGATTGCCTTGATGGAATGTCCACCGGGGAAAGCTCCCATTCTTGGAGAACAGAAACTATGCCCGGGACGCCTTCTTCGTGACGGCGATACGCCGGCGGCGTGCGAATACATAGGCTCTCCAAAGTTGGTGGAGTTCGCCCTGTCACTCCGAGCATCTTTCGCCACCGCTTTCCATGCGCTTTCATCCAATAACGAGCAGCGACGACACCTGTTGGAGCTGCGGCGTGTGACCATCGATAGAACGTGCTAACTCACGTGTCGTAGTTCCACCTTAGCGGGGACCCTCGTTGACATTCGGCCACTTCTGGCCGAAAACATGCGGTCGCCTCCTCTGAGTTTCAACTCGAGGAGCGCCATGCGCGAAGACCGCAACGTCACCCGCTTAGTCACCCCTGCCTCGACTGTCGCCAGCGGACCGCACCAACGTGCCGTCCCATCCCCTGTCCGACCTCCTCCTGTTGACAAGTGCTCTCGCCGCGCAACGGCCATCGTCTATTGCGAAGGCAACTTCGGCGCGGTCGACGGAAAGACGGCCAACGGCCTGGTGCGCCATTCCGAGAGATACGAAATCCTCTCGGTGATCGACAGCGAAAAGGCCGGGCGCGATGCGGGAGAGGTGCTGGGCGATCCAGCCAACGGGATTCCCGTTTTGGCGAGCCTGGACGAAGCTATCGCTGACGGGGGGCATGCCCCGGCGTTCCTCATATTCGGCATGGCGCCCTCCAGCGGCATGCTCTCGCCAGTGGAGCGTCGACTGATGCTCGATGCGATGGGACGGGGGATAAGTATCGTCAACGGGCTCCACGAGTTCCTGAATGACGATGCCGAGTTCGCCGCCGCCGCCGAGGCCCATCAAGTGAGCATCCTCGATGTTCGGCGGCCGCGCGCAAAGAAGAACTTGCGAATGTTCACTGGCCGCATCTCCACGGTCACCTGCCCTCGCATCGCTGTGCTCGGTACGGACGGCGCGATCGGCAAACGAACGACGGCGACTATTCTCACCGCGGCACTCAATGCCGCCGGCATCAAGGCCGTTCTTATCGGAACCGGGCAAACCAGCCTGATTCAAGGTGCTCGTTATGGCGTCGCGCTCGACGCAATTCCGTGCCAATTCTGCTCGGGAGAGCTCGAGTCCACCGTAGTGGAAGCCTTCAAACGCGAGCACCCCGACGTGATCATCATCGAAGGCCAAGGCGCCCTCAGCCACCCGGCCTACCTAACGTCGACCTTCATCATGCGGGGGGCTCAACCCAACGCCGTCATCCTGCAGCACGCCCCGGCTCGCCGCTTCTTGTGCGACTTTCCCAACATTGCGATGCCCACGGTCGCCAGCGAAATCCACCTGATTCAAACCTTTGCAGAGACCAAAGTGATCGGGCTCACCCTCAACCATGAGCACATGACCGATGCTGCGGTGACGGAAGCCATCGCGAAGTACGAACGGGGACTGGGGCTCCCCGTAACTGACGCGCTGACCAGGCCCGCCAGTCGGTTGGTCGACATGGTCCTCGGGGGATTTCCGCAGCTCGCCGGAAGGCCGATTCTGGGCGCCGCGTGACCGCGCCGCGACTGGAGGTCCGGCTTGATCGAATCCACGACAACGCCAGGACCCTAGTCGAGTTGCTCGCCGTTCGCGGCGTCGCCGTCACCGGGGTCACGAAGGCTGCCCTCGGCTCACCCGAAATCGCGCGAGAGTTGCTCAGCGCGGGTGTGAGCTCCATCGGCGACTCGCGAATCGAGAATATCGAGAGGATGCGGCAGCTCGGCCTGTCGACGGAGTTCACCCTGATTCGGTCGCCGATGATCAGCCAAGCGGACCGCGTGGTCGCCCAGGCGGACGTCAGTCACAACACCGAGATTGAGGTGATTGCAGGCCTTTCAAGCGCGGCGCAAAGGCAGAATCGTGCCCACGGGGTTCTGTTGATGGTCGAACTCGGCGACCTCCGCGAAGGCATCCTCCCCGCTCAGCTCGAGTATGCAGTGCGGCGGACGCTTGGCTTCCCGAACATCGTGTTCCGCGGCATCGGCACGAACCTCGCGTGTCAAAACGGTGTCTCGCCCGATCAAGAGAACATGGGCGTCCTGTCGTCGCTAGCAAGTTCGTTGGAAGCGACTTTCGGCCTCAGCGTGGGCATCGTGTCCGGTGGCAACTCGGCGAGCCTGGGTTGGGCCCTGAACTCGCCCAACCTTGGGCGGGTCAACAGACTGCGCTTGGGGGAATCCATCTTGCTCGGGAAGGACCCGTTGCACGGCACTCCCGTCCCAGGCCTGCACACTGACGCCTTCAGTCTGGTCGGCGAGATCGTCGAGTTCCAGCGCAAGCCCACATTGCCCTGGGGGCAGATTCAGCAGGCAGCCTTCGGCCCGCCGCCGCCCCGTAACGATCGCGGCGTCATCTCCCAAGTCATCGTCGCCCTGGGCCATCAAGATGTCGATCCGACCGGGCTGCAGGCGCCAGCGGGGCTTTCGATTCTGGGCGCAAGCAGCGATCACCTGATCCTCAGCGCCGGGCAGACCCGCATCTCGGTGGGTTCCGAAGTTCGATTCCAGGTCAACTACAGCGCGTTGCTACGCGCCATGACATCGCCGTTCGTCGCCAAGTCCTTCTCCGGAGGCAGCGGCTGAATGCGATAGACCACCTTGCCATCGTAAAGCGCCGGCCACACGCAGCCACCGACCGCCGCTACGAACAGCTGCGCGGCTCCTCTAGCCCAACGCAGCTTCGCCTCAGCGGCGAGCGAGCACCTTTACGCGCAGGTTTTTGGGCTGCGTGAAGGGCCGCGCCACCGCGCGGACCTTTCGTCCGGCCGGCACAACCTGCAGGTCGAACTCGTTCACCCAATAGGAAACCATCTCGACGGCCACCAGCTCGCCAAGTACGGCACCGGTGCAGCGGTGGCTGCCGCTGCCGAAGGGCAGCACCCGTCGCCTCAGAGGGCCCGACTGCGGTGCAAAATAG
>QMMB01000462.1 GCA_003647035.1 Deltaproteobacteria bacterium
GCATGCGTGCGAGGTAGCTCGCTTGGCGGTTTGGGGTGACGGCGGGAAGGAAGTTGACGCCATCGGGCGGGGCGGTGGGGTCGTAGGTGCTGTAGCCCCACTCGCCACTCGATACGGGGAGGGGATAGCCTGCAGCGTCCAATACATCGCGCGCGAGTTGGATGTCGGTTGCCGCACCCTCCGGTGCATCGACTCGATACAAATGGAGCGTGACTTCGTCGACGAGCGACAGCACGTCCGTCGCGGCGACAGTCTCGAGAAAACGCGGCCCCCCGATGCCCAAGCCGCCTCCTTCGATGATCTCGGGGAGCCCGAAGAACAATGCGCCGACTACAATTTCGCCGTCGGGGTCTGCCTCGCGCAGGGCCGGCGCAGTGGTGCGGACGAGCTCTGCGTAGAGCTCCGGGTCGGGACCTCCACCCGCGCTGCTCCAGAACTGTTCGAGATTGGGCTCGTTCCAGATCTCCCAGCTATGCCCACGGCCACCGTAACGCCTTGCTGCTGCGGCGGCGAAGGCTGCAAAAGCGCGCCGGCCTTCCTCATCCACGACCGCCCGGGTCTCTCCATAGAGAGAGTTCCCGTAATCGAGGATGAAAAGGATCCGCAGACCAAGCGCTTCACAGGTATCGACGAGCTCATCGAACCCCGAATCGACGAAGTCGTAGACGCCCGCTTCCTTCTCGACGGAAGCCCAGGCGAGATCGTTGCGAATGAAGCTCACGCCCGCTTCGGCGAGTAGGGCCAGGGAGTCGTGGTTGATGGAACTACCCGAGGCGTAATGCGTGTTGACACCGACGGTCTGCCCGAGCGTGTCCTCGGGTGTCGTGGGTTGTTCGGCTGCCTTCTCGGAGCTGCAAGCCACCGCAGCAACGAGAGCTAGAGCGACAATGGAACGGAGCAGCATAGTGATTCGCCGAGGGTGGCAGCGACCCCCCGTGTGCGCAACTGTAGGCTTTCAACGCACTCGGCCTAACCGATACGATCAACGGATTGGGGTTGTGGGGGAACGCAATCCTTCATGGGGGAATCAATGAAACGGATGGTTGGCGCACCGGCATTCATGCTGCCTTTTGTAACGGGCTGCTCGAGCAGCGACAGCGATGCTTGTGACCCAATCGCCCAGACCGGGTGCGACGAAGGTCTCGTGTGCGAGGAAGTGGTCGATGGGGGCCCGGCGTGCTTCGCTCCTGTCGTTCTGCGGGGCAACGTCTTCGACCGCGCCGACGACAGCGCCATCGAAGGTGCAACGGTCGTGGCCTTGGACGCCAATAGCTCGTCGGCTAGCACCGTCGGGGTCACGGACGCCAGCGGCAATTACGAGATGCAGGTCGCTCGTCAGCGCGATGCCGACGGCAATCCCCTTGGCGGAGATGTCACCCTGCGCGCCGATGCCGCCGGGTTCCAGACTTTCCCAGGAGGCATCCGGCAAGCGCTTCCCATCGATGTATCGAACCCCGTCCAGGAAGGCGGCGTGCTCGTGGTGCAAACCACAGCAACCGACGTGGGTCTCATCGCCCTTCCATCAGGCGCGGGGACCAATCAGATCTTCGGCAACGTCGAGGTGCCAAACGATAGCACCGGCGTGCTGGTCGTCGCCGAGACCGCGGGCGACAGCCCCTTGGGCTTCACCGCCATCGCGGACCGTGATGGCGTCTACCGAATCTTCAATCTCCCTGACGGGGACTTCTCGGTGCTTGGGTACGCGAGAGGCGTGAACTACGGCGCCCAGCCTGCATCGGTAAGCGGAGGCCAAGAGGTACAGGTCGACCTCACCATCAGCGCGGACGCACCAGGAACTGTGACGGGCAGCGTGCAGATCGTGAACCCGGGCGCGGGAGAGGGCACCTCTTACATTTTAGTCGTCGAGTCGACCTTCAATGAAGCGCTGGCCCGCGGTGAAACGCCACCCGGACTGCGCGCGCCAGAAGGCACAGACCTCGTGGACAGTGGCACCTGGATGATCGACGGCGTGCCGGTCGGCAGCTACAAGGTGCTCGGAGCGTTCGAAAATGATCGCCTGGTGCGCGACCCGGACTTTGGGCAGGGCAACACCGAGATCGTTCGAGTCGATGTCGCTGCCGGCCAGTCGGTCGAAGCGCCAAGCTTCAAGATCACCGGGTCACTCGATGTCATCTCACCAGGCGCGGAAGGCGCCGAAGAGGTCGATGGCAATCCCGTCTTCTCATGGGTCGACGACAGCGGCGAGGACCGTTACCACATCCAGGTGTTCGATACCTTTGGGGAGATAATCTGGAGCGAGCCAAACATTCCGGGCTCGAGCGGAAGCGATCCCGAAGTGCCGTACGCAGGGCCGCCCTTGGAGTCTGGGATGTTCTACCAGTTCCGAGTGACGTCCTTCGATGTCAACGACCGCCCACTCTCGCGCACCGAAGACCTCAAAGGCGTCTTCTTTCTTCCGTAGCCGCACCGCCTCGGCCCGAAAACGCAGCAAAAACAACCGGCCGTGCAGCCACCTTGCGCCGGGACCCAGGTAGATCAGAGCGCTACCAGCGGAAGGAAGCGGAAGTGGAAGCCATAGACATGTTGATGAGCGAGCATCGCCTCATCGAAAGGGCACTCGATGCCTTGGAGCGGTGGGTCACGACGTTGGGCTCTGGGAGTGAGTCGGACGACAAAGCAGAGCTCACGCGATTCGTCTCGTTCATCCGGGACTTCGGCGATGCCTATCATCACAGCAAGGAGGAGGACATGCTGTTCGTCGCGATGGTCGACCAGGGTTTCCCGCGCGAGGCCGGCCCCATCGCCATGATGCTGCATGAGCACGAACTGGGTCGTTCCCTCGTGAGCGTCCTAGACGGACTCGCGCAACAAAGTACGGCTTGGAGCAAGGAAGATAGCGATACGCTCGCAAGCACGGCGCGAGAGTTCTCCGCTCTGCTCCGCCAACACATCCAAAAGGAAGACCAGATCCTCTACCCCATGGCCGACGCTCGATTGCCAGAGCCGGTCAAAGAAGAGCTGTTCCGACGATTCCAAGCTTTCGAAGAGCAGCAGACCAGCACTGGCGAGCACCAACGACTCCGCGCACTCGGCGACGCCTTGATCGAAGCGCACACCCCCTAGAACGAACGCCGAGATTGCCGGCCTTCTGTTATCCTCTCGCCATGCCCTCCGCCGCGCGACGTCTCTTGCTTCGCGATGTACTCGTCGCAGCATCGTGCGGATGTCTTTGGTGGCTCGCGCTACGCGGCAATGTGTTGGGCGTGGGCGGGA
>QMMB01000463.1 GCA_003647035.1 Deltaproteobacteria bacterium
CAATGCCTGGAGAGCGGGCATCAAGCGATCGTCTTCCTCAACCGTCGTGGCTTTTCGCCGAGCGTGCGCTGCGCCGCTTGCGGGGCGGTCGCAGAGTGCCCGGCGTGCAGCGTCGCACTGACCGAGCACCGGGGGCAGGGCGCGCTTCGATGCCACTATTGTGATTTCCATCGGGCCGTCGCGATTCCCTGTCCGGCGTGCGGGAGCGCCGAGTACAAGCGGATCGGGGTCGGGACCGAACAGCTCGAACAGTCGATCGATGAGAGCTTCCCGAAGGCTCGGGTCGCACGGCTCGATCGCGACACGGCGTCGGGTGATGGCGTCGAGGCGGTGCTCGATCGCCTGCGCACAGGTGAAATCGACGTGTTGGTGGGCACCCAGATGGTCACCAAGGGGCACGACATCGCAGCGGTGACGTTGGTTGGCGTCGCGCTCGCCGATCAAAGCCTCGCCTTCCCGGACTTTCGCGCTTCGGAGCGAACTTTCCAGTTACTCGCCCAAGTCGCCGGCCGCGCGGGCCGCGCCGACACCCCCGGCAAGGTCATTTTGCAAACCTACCAGCCCGATCACCCGGCAGTGCGTCTGGCCGCGCAACACGACTACGAAAGCTTCTACGCGGAAGAAATCCGAGATCGCGAAGAGGTCGGCTATCCTCCCTTCACCCGGCTAGTCAGTGTCCGCGTCCACGCCGGCGCCGAAGCCGACGCCCGCAGCGCGACGCAACTGTTGGCTGACGTCGCCCGCCAACACCAAGCGGTTGCGGATGGAGCAGTCCAAGTCCTAGGCCCTGCTCCGGCACCCTTGGTCCGCCTGCGGGGCCGCTACCACTATCGCCTCCTGCTGAAATCCCCCGACCGCAAACTCCTCCGCAACGTAACTGCACACCTAGCTGCCCGAATAGACCAAGGCCTCCCCCCCACGCACGTCACCCTAGATATCGACCCCCTCTAGGATCACTAAGGGGATAAAGAGCGCCAATCGCGGGCGCTCACTCGGCTGCTTCTTGCTTGTTCTGACGGGATGGTGCCCGAGCGGCGTCCTCCGCCGCGAGGAAACCAAAGGTCAGCGCCGGACCAATCGTGCCGCCAGCGCCCGGATAGGTTCGCCCCATCATCGACTCCGCCGAGTTGCCCGCGGCGTAGAGGCCTGGGATCAACTGACCATCTTCTTTCAGCACGCGGCTGCGCTCGTCGGTGACGAGGCCGCCTTTTGTGCCGAGGTCGCCCGGATAGATCTGTACGGCGTAAAAGGGAGCGGTTTCGATCGGACCGAGTGAGCAGTTCGGTTTCACTTGGGGGTCGCCGTAGTACCGATCCTGCGCGCTCCAACCACGGTTGAAGTCTGGGTCTTCGCCTTGGACGGCATACTTGTTAAAACGGGTGATTGCCGTCTTTGCACTCGCTTTCGGAATCTCGAGCTGGTCACAGAGCTCATCGAGCGTCGCGGCTTTGTAGAGGAAATTCCCATCTCGATAGCGGCGTGGCAGTCGCTTGTCGGGCATGACCTTGCCGGGCGCCACCGGGCCCGCGATGGACGATTTGCGATAGGTCGCATCGAAAATGTGGAACCAGCGGGGGTCCGCGGCGCCGGTCTTAGCTACGTCGTCGTACATTCCGTTGACGACATCGATGTACGGCGCCGCCTCGTTGGTGAATCGTTTCCCGTCTTGGTTGAGGAACAAGCCGTGCGGCAGGCTCTTCTCGACGACCAACACCCAGGAGAAGGGTGATTTCGGCACCAGGGACACAGGTGTCCACCAAGCTTCGTCCATGAGCGCAAGCGCGCCCCCGGCGTCGTGCCCCATTCGAATCGCGTCGCCGGTGTTCGAGGGCGTCCCGGCCGTCCATTCTGTGCTGACCGGATGTCGCTGATACTTCTTCCGCATCTCTAGGTTGCGAGAAAACCCGCCTGCCGCCAGGACCACGCCGCGGGTGGCTTTCACACGAAGAGTCTTGCCCTCTTTGTTGAGCACCGCGCCCACGGCCCTGCCGTCTTCGAACACCAACTCTTCGACGCTCGTGTTGAGCCACGCGGGGACGTTGCGCTCCCGGAGTGACAACAGAAGCCGGCCCATCAGCGAGTTGCCCGCGCAAAGCTTAGTGTCCCGCCCCCAGCGCTTCCGCTTGAAGTGGCGCAGCGCGTACAAGAACATCTGCCACGCCATGAACACCATCGTCGTGAAGCCGACGCCGATCGCGGCTTGTGCTTCCTTTGCGGTAATGCCGAACTTACCGAGGATCTGCGACTGCGGGTGAGGCCGACGCAGCCGCATCAAGTCGTCCCGCAACTTCGCGCCGTCGAACGGCAGCGGGTCCATCGAGCGACCGCCGGCACGCCCGCCCGGCGCCTCCGGGTAGTAGTCGGTGTACTTTGCCAGAGGGATGTACCGGACGTGCGTCTTGTCGTGCAGATACGCGAGCACCCGCTTGCTCTCGCGGATGTAAAGCCACAAACGATCGTCGGACACCTCGCCCTTGGTGATGTGCTTCAGATACGCGAAGCCGTCTTCGTCGGAGTCGGCGATGCCTTCGCCCGCCATGCCCGGATTGTTCGCAACCCAACACACGCCGCCCGACATCGCCGTGTTGCCACCGTACAGCTCGCTCTTTTCGACGAGGAGAACATTCAACCCGAGGTCGTGGCCGCGTACGGCTGCTCCCATGCCGGCGGCGCCGCTTCCCATCACGAGTAAATCTACTGTACGGTCCCACTCCGCCATGCAGGCGCTCCTTTGCTATGGGTCGGTTCGAAAAATAGAACATGTTCTAGCGAGACAGGCCTGTCAAACGCCCCGGTTCTTGCCGTGGAGGGCGCCAGGCGCTAGAAAAAACAAAGCTTTCCAAGGTGTTGAGCGGCTAGCCGCTCGGAGGTCCCACGGTGATTCGCCCGATACTCTTTTACCCAGATAAACGTCTCCGCGAGCCCGGCAAAGAGGTCGAGGTTTTTGATGCTGAGCTCCATCAGCTCATCGAGGACATGGCGGAAACGATGTACGCGGCTCCGGGCGTAGGATTGGCCGCTCCGCAGCTCGGGATTTCGAAGCGCCTGTTCATCGTGGACGTCGCCACGGACGACGAGGAGCCGAGCGACCTTCGCATCTTCATCAATCCGGAGATCGTCGCCGCCGAGGGCGAGACCGTTTTCAACGAGGGCTGCCTCTCGTTTCCCGGTATCCGCGAAGACATCGAGCGCGCCGAACGGATCACGGTCAAAGCGTTCGACAAAGACGGAAA